>CAZBOB010000143.1:0-9302 GCA_964492995.1 uncultured Desulfobacteraceae bacterium
GTTTATGCATATCTTTGAATTTTCAAGAGTATTTTTTTATCCAATTAATATTGTTCCTCATTCTCGACCTGGCCGGGGCTCTCCTACATCGCTGATCTGATGCAGACATATAGCGAAAAGTTCAATTTTTAAAAAAATTGTATCAATAGGTTGTGCACGTTCAACATGAACGTACCCATATATACAAAAAGGTGCTATACGGCAAAACAGCCGTATATTAGAAATAGGCTGCATTTTAGCCGTATTTCACATTTCAATATTAAACAAAGGTGAATACTAATACGTTGTATTATTTATACTTTATCACTTTGTAACGGCAAATAGTCGTAATTAACTACGGCTATTAGGCCGCCTAATCTATGCAGAAGGAAATGCAGAGGTAATAAAATGCCGACTATCAGTTCTGATACCCTCTTTCATTTTACAAGCAAGGATAACCTTATTGGGATACTAGAGAAGGAATTCCACCCACGGTTCTCGTTAGAGCATTATCAACTTGACGATACAACATCATTCAAAATCGGAATTCCAATGGTATGCTTTTGTGATATCCCGCTTTCGATGATTTACACTCATATGACTAAATATGGGAATTATGGAATTGGTATGTCCAAAGAGTGGGCAAAAATAAACAAGCTAAATCCTGTCCTCTATCTGCAAGAAGGGTCACAAGCAACTCAGCTTATCAAAAGCACCCTTAACTCTATCACTAAGGACATCTCTGGTGTAAGAAAGGCTGGTTTAGAGATTCATTCCCTCACAAATCGGCGAGACCTACTATTCAAGCTCTTTACTTATACAAAGTCGTTTGAGGAAACGATGACGGTAGGAAATGAAGTCGAATATCGGAAATATTACGATGAAAGAGAATGGAGGCATGTTCCCGATATCTCAACCTATGACGGGAATCAAATAATGCTTCTTGAAAGCCAATTCTCTGAGGCCATTTTAAGCCAGGAAAATGAAAAACTCAAGAACGCAAAACTTAGTTTTGAGCCGGATGATATTAACTACATAATTATCAAAGAGGAGTCAGAAAGACTGGAACTGATCAAGCAAATAAGTCGTATTAAGGAAAAATATGACGATGATATAAAAAGCGTATTGTCATCGAAAATTATAACAGCAATGCAGATTTCACAGGATTTCTGAACGGTCTTTAATGAAACATTCAATACTATGCATAACATCGCAATTCACCTGACCGGCTAAAGCCTACGGCTTCCGCTGCCAGGTGATTGCGGGCGTTAATTGCGACACGATGTCGCATAATTGAGTGTATTAACAGATAGATATGTTATCTGGAAAGTACCCAGTATGTTCCTGCTGGTCCCTACGTGGGCGTGCTGCCGTTGCGCTGATGACGGGGTGCGAAGCCCCACGGACAACGTACCGAATTGGGTTCGAATGGTGACAGGAAAACCCTTCCGGGAAGCCTCCCCGGTTAAGGGCAAGGGACGAATGATATGGTGAAATTAATTGAATGTCCGCACGCATCGTTAAGCAAATACGGACCTACTGAGGTTTAATAGGTTAAAGACGGCTCCCCTGTGTGAGGCGTATGCGGTCAGGTTGCAAGTCTCTAACGTGCTTGCACGGAACTGTAGTACCGCCGGTGTCCAGGGCGCACCTAAGTCATTCATAGGATCAATTATGTGGAACGTGGAAATCTCATATCTCCGCCCTGAGCTTGTCGAGGGGCAGGTGAAACCGTAAGGCACACTGTTGGAGGTGTGGGCGTAAGATGCGGGAAAAAGCGAATGTCAGCCTGTAATGGGTTGGATACGGGTTCAAACTTTGCCCGGCTCGAAAGAGAGCAGACATCCGGCGGGTGTCCTATTGTGAGAAAATTGATAGAACCATATTAAGGAAGGAAAGCAAAAGAACACGGTTTTGGCCAGTGTGTGCACCTTCCACCAATTGATTATGGCTGTCAGCTTGTATCGCAAAGTTGATGTAATTTTAATAATTCATCATCGGGCAGCTCCACAAGGGCTTGCCTTACTGGATGCTTGAGCCGTGTGAAGGGAAACTTTCAAGCACGGTTCTTAGGGGGCTTGGGGCTGGTAACAGCCCCCGGCTACCCGGTGCTTTAAGCTATAATAAAATCTGTAGTAATAATATGGAACATAAGTAAAATGCTGCAAACAAAAATGGAGGCACATGGAAATGAGTAACCGTGCAAAAATTATATTCCGAACCTTTATTGCTCTCTTCATAACTGCATTGGGCACAACACTTCTTTTGGCATATCAAGCACCTGTTGATTCTATAGATATTCTCATGAAATCGTTAGGAATGGCTCTTGCTGTTGCAGGCACAGTAGCAACTGTTCGAGAAATAGCTTTTGGGGCTTTACCAGATACTAGTAGCATTGAAGAATTCAAACAATTATTTGATGAAAGCAACCAAAGAATCAATACTCTGTCATCCCGTTTTGAAGGTGCGGGAATGACCATGCTTGCTATACAAAGGCAAGACTTCTCTTTATACCACGAATGGGTTGTCGAGACATCTCCTCAAGATATGTTTTTCGCTGGACACTCAGTACTCCATAGAGTTGAAATTGACTTTAAACAACGTAACCTTGGGAACGTCGAACTCTCCATTAAAAGAAAGCTTCAAGAAGGTTCACATATTAAAATATTATTTTTAGATCCTACATGGGAATATATTGATAAAATCGCTAATAATGAGGGCGAAGATCCTCTAAAACTTAGAAGTAATCTTGCCATTACAGTAGAAATTTGTAATAAAATCTGGCAGGAGATTAAAGATCTTGATTTACCAGGTGCGATTGAAATTCGTACGTGTAGAGAGTTTGAACAATACGCTTTTCACCATATTTCATATAGGAATAAAGATAATTCATATATGCTAATCGGATTCTACTTTGCAGATAGTGACGGCGGTATGAATACTCCATTATTCTCCGTCGATAATCTAACAATTCGTAAGGAATTTTCTTCTCATTTCGCAGCTATTTTTAGAAGGTCAAAGAAAAATGGCGTCCGACAACTTCTTCAATATTGTGAGCATGGAGTACCAAGAAATTTCGACCTTGAATTCTATAAAGAATGTCTTAAAAACACAAAAACTGAAAATTAAGATTATAATTTTCACAAATGGAATATAGTTAGAGAGCATTTTATTATTCGATTAGATTGATTTAGAGCATTGTTTGATAAATTATTCTACAATAAAGCATAACCAATCACTCAAGCGGACTCCTTGCCACGGGTTCTAATCGAAATCTTTCCTTTTGCACAACTCTTACCTTTTGTGTAATTGGTGGAATGGTGTTGATTTTCTAATAATATTTACTTGAAATTTCTAATTATTTTAAAGTGGCAGACAATTTTTCGGATTATTTTATTATATATGGACCGACCGGGAAGATCGGTCCGGGTTTTCTCTTAGAATTTCAAGTAATTTTGGGGACATCCTATAAGAAATGCACCGTATAGCCATAAAACGTAAAAGGAGAAATACATCAAAAAGACAACAGGGTCAGGTCTTCATTCTTGACAGATTTCGGCGCAATGTGAAGAATGAAGACCTGACCCCTCAGCTGTGCTCTATGTTCTGCTAAAAAGGAGGAAGACATGGCATCACTCGGACTCGAAGGCCCATGGGATCTTAACGACCAGACGGTCGACCAAGTCATCACCGAAACCGCGCCCGGAAATTACGCCCTTGGCTACGTGAAGGACGACGGCACTTTCGTCGTGCTGTATAATACGGGACGTTCATGCAGAACGTTCATAAGTCTAAACTAAAGTAAAGTTGGGGACGTGTATTGTTTATTGGTTTAATAAAAATATCGGATTTTGTGCCAGTTGTTGGAATCCAATGAACCAATTGACGTCCCGCAAATCCATCCTGATAAGCGTTGATAAACGGGACATCCTATAAGAAATGCACCGCATAGCCATAAAACGTAAAAGGAGAAATACATCATGGAAAAAGATTTTCACTACAACCTGATTTACGCCATCGCCAAGATCACCGGCTTTGAAAAAGCAGATATCATCGCCACTTCATCCCAGTTTGTGGACGACAACAATGAAGGACAGTTTTCCATCGACGACCGGCCGGCGCTCTTTCCGGAAAAAATTCGTTCCAATGGCGGCCACTATTACCCCATCATGACCCAGTCCCTCTCACCTAAATCTTTGAATTCCTACGTTCAGAAGTATGTTTACGTACCGTTCCATTTCATTCCGGGCGACAATTCCGTGGTTATCGATGGAAAGAAAAACCGGCTCAGCACGACACCCGGCTCTCCCAATGCTACGGCTGTTCTGAGAAAGGCCCTTAAAAGTGACAACCCATACCAACTGGGCATCGCACTTCACACCTATGCGGATACATGGTCTCACCAGAATTTTACCGGTCTGCAGGAAGGCTGGAACTCGGTTTATCCCTGGTATAACGTGTTTAAATCCATTGTACCGAACATCGGCCACGCTGAGGCCGGTCATTCCCCGGATGTAATTTCCGAGGAATGGACGGATCATCGACTTGGCGAAAAAATAAAGAACACCAAGCGGGCATTCACAGCAACGGCCGAGATTTACAAGGCTATGCGGCGCAAATCCGGCTCCGGTCCATACTGGACAGAAATCCAGAGAGACTTCCGGCAAATTATCAATGCTGTCGGTTATGATGACCGCAAAAAGAAAATCGACGATTTTCTGATAGAGAACGGACTGGGAACGGTGCCAAAATACTCTAAGAACGACTGGATCGATGCAGCACTGGACAGAAAGGAAGAACGGGTGGTCATGCACGAGGGGTTCGAGGACACAGACTGGTATCACTTTCACCAGGCCGCCAAGGTTCAGTTCGCCTCAGTGCTGGAATTGACCAAGGAGATTTAAAAGGGATACAGCTCATCTCGCGGCCCGTTAGCCCGCCAAGAGATCTGGTGCAATTCGCGATATACAAAACCTAATGGGGAAGTGTTCACGAAAAAACCATAAACAAGGAAGCCATACAACAGGGAACAGTGTCAAAGCTTGACCCTAGTTACTTAAACTGATCCCGATCTTCAGCTTATATGGTTGCAAAACAGGATTTTATGGAAAATAGGCACCGAAAACGAGAAAGAGCTGTTCCAACGAAGTCGATAACGCATTGAAAGAATAGAATATTTATAGCGCGTTATAAACGGTAATTATTTCTTTTGTTTTAGTGTCAACAAGAACAGCCTTACTGGGACACTTATCCATACTTTGAATATCCCTTTTTAGGGTTTCAATAATTCTGGCTCTATCTCTTTTATTAAGCCTATATTCCATTACATTACCAGGCCTTCTGATTGGAGTTCCATGTTTTAAAATCAAATCAACATGGTTGTTTTTGATTCCTCTCTGCTGGGATCTCATGATTGCATGTATTGACCTTTTCATCAAAATAACCCCTTTGTAAAAATTACCAGTTCAACTGAGTTTGAACGAAAATAGGGCCCATTTCTTCCTCACTTAAGGATTCCATGGAAAAGTAAGCGATCGTTCCCTGTTCCCCGAACGAAGAATCAGACCGACTCGCAGGCGCCAGAACCTCGTTTTCAAAACGCTCTTTCACCCGCTACTGATGGGCTAGAAAGCAATCGTCTTTTACAAGTTCTTCCAGATGTTCCCGGGAAATTAACGTGGAAAAGACGATGGGACTTCGTCCGGCTTCATCCCGGAGCCTTGGATTGATACAACGGAAGAGTTTTACAGCATCAGGATGCCATCACCACCAAAGGTTTCTTGCTAGCACTTCTATAAAAGAAAGGGGTTCCGGAATCTTAGGGAGCACCTAAAAAGTTTGCAGATTAGTCATTTTCATGCATTCACTAAGGCCTTTTCGTATTCAACGAAAAGTATCTCTTCTCTTTCAAGCAGGCAGCCACCCGCTTATTTCAAAAACCGACATAACCGTTACCCTGCTGGCGCTATTACCGTGACAGTTTCTTCCCTCAAGACAGGTTTGGCTTTTATAATGAATTAGAAAAAAGCCTCCAAAAGGATATGGGATATCCATGGAGGCTTTATATGGGATATTTTAGAACATCTTTCATCATGATATATTACGGTACAGAGGTTAATACCTGAATCTTGCATGAAAATTAATGAGAATTGTTATAATGCTTAATTAAAGCGGGTTTAAACAACATCATGCCATCATACATTTTACCCAAATGGTAAATCGGATGATGGTCTTTTTTTCTAATCAATTTTCACCCCAAAGGGCGAGCCGGAGGCTTTCATCTGCTGCGTTATTAAGGGCTCGCAATAGCAGACTATGGCTTCGCCCTTAAGTGCCTTGCATATGAAAGCCTCCGACTCGTGCAAGATTCAGGTAATATGTTGAAAATAATCTTAGTTTATGGTGCCATATTATAATACATATTGTGTGTCAAGTAAAAAAAAACATACTATATATGGTGGTTTTTTTTAGAATTCAATGTCGGGCATTACTTTGTTTGAACCTTATTGATTTTTCCGGAAATCAATAATCTTGCATATGAAAGCACTACCAATCTTCTGTAAATGTTTGAATAAATACAGGAGCTGAAAATTTCGTTTCTTTTACCAGCCAGTCATTTTTTGCATAGATTTATTGCCCACGCCTGATTATCTATGACAAGTATATTTGCCATCCTTCATTTACAAGTTATTCGTTTACTCGGAGCAATTTCGATTGCTGTTCCTCCACACCCCCCTTTCTTTTCGATAAACTTATAATTTTTGGCTTACTTGAACTACCTGAAAAAGGCTGGCCGACCATCAGATCAGGAATATCTTGAACATATGAAGCTTTTTTCCCGGAATTTTTATTTATTCCATGGGCTTCTGTGTTTTCTGGGTTAATGAGCGGCCGCTGTAACATCTTTTCATAAAGATTTACGTAATGTTGCGCTGTAATCCTATGATTGAATTTAGAAGCACTTTGCATCATTATCCGTTTGACCTGCTTTTTCTTTTCTTTTGCAGGCAGCAGGTAAAATTGCATGGCCTGATCAATGGCCCAGGACAGCCCTCCCGGGTCGAAAGTCTTGAACAGGAACCCGTTGCCGGTATTTCTATCTACGTCCAAGTGAATAACTGTATCGTGAATTCCACCTGTATCATGGGTTACAGGAAGGGCACCGTAAATAGCACCTATCATCTGTGGAAGGCCACAAGGTTCAAAACTTGAAGGCATTAACACAAAATCCGAAGCCCCGTAGGCCAGACGCGCCAACCGTTCATTGAAGCTGCATACTGCCACTCGATCTGACAAATTATGGAATCGAACGATGTCTTTAAAATGCCTTTGAAACTCCCCGTCTGCTACAAAAACGATCTCCAGATTTTGTTTCCAATAGCAGGAAACTACTTTATAAAGTATCTCAGATAGCAACTGACATCCCTTTTGAACTGGATCAAGACGCGAAGGCCAAAAAAAGACGGGTGCCAGTGTATTCTGGATCAAACCTAAAGTTTTTTGAAGAATGCGTTTATTGGTCTTTTTCCCAACAACATGGTTTGTTGTAGAATAATTACATGGCAGGGCCTCATCAGTAGTTGGGTTATAGGAAGGGTCAGGGGCATTTAGAATCCCGACAGCACACCCAGCGTTACTTTTATTGGCCAGTTCTCGTTGAAGAGAGTTTTTTACAAAACCATGCCGGCCTTCGATCATTTCCTTCAGAAAAGTCGGGCTGACAATATTCACAAAATGGGCTGCAAAAATCCCGCTTGCGAGGAAATCTACGGGAATGGAGTTCCTGGTATTTTCATAGTTGGACGGGAAATATTCAAAAAAAAGGTCCTGCCAGAACGAAGCACTGTCAATACCACTGTCCTCAATTTCAGAAAGGAGGCCTTTAACAGTATGGATATTGTGAATAGTAAAAAGGCAGGGAATACCCAATTGTCTGGCCATGGCCGGAATCAGACCGGTCATCCAATCATTGCAATGGATAAGATCCGGCTGAACCCGAGGAACGATATTGTTGATAACCTCTCGCTGAAACGCCAATGAAATTTTAATGTTTTTAAACTCATAACCTGAATAGATATGATTAAGATAAAAAAAAGCCCTATCCTGGGCCAAATGAATTCTTTCGTCAGGTACGCTGTTTCTTATTCTGCTCAGCTTCTTTCTCACAAGTGGAGACATATGACCGTTGAATATTGAGCGGTAGTCTGGAAGAGCCACATGGACATCAGCACCCTGACTATAAAGTGCATTTATCAAAGCTGCCGAAACATCGGCAAGCCCTCCTGCCTTAGCATTCAGGCAATTTGAATTCTTCCCCATGCCGGTGGGAAGATAGGCGACTTCAGGTGTCACAATAAGAACGCGGGGGTTGGTTATAGGATTGGCCATGGTATACTGCTCCTATGTATCTATACCTCAATCGGTTTAAGTTAACTCTGCTTTGCTCTACAATTGGAATACAGGAATAATGGCGTAGTGGGATGATTAAGTAATGGGGTGCTGGAGTAAGGAGATTTGCTGTTACTTAATTACTCCAATACTTCAGTAATATTTGACGCCAATTCCAAAATGAGGAGAATCATCGACACCAATTTCCTTCCACCATCTTACTTCGGCCAGCGATATTGTTCGCAGCCCCTCGCCTAGTTCAGGATCAGAAGCACTAAACGAGCAACTTTTCGTCTTAAATTGACTCCGCATTTCTTCAAAGTTTACAGCCTTAAAGCTTGCCTTCTGACAATTTTTTTTATATTCAGCCTATACTTGAAGGTTTGCATTTTGATATATAGATCATCCGGAAAGTTCCGTCTTAATTAGCGGATCAGCTCTTTTGTGTCAAACCTGATAAATCGGGTTTTTTTCCTTTTTGTTAACAAGTTATTAACAATTTATATCTTATTGTTTTTATTTATTTAAGTCCCCCATAAAAAGTAAATCATATTAAATACAAACCTTTTTGAAAAGCTTATTTTCTATAAGTATTTTAAATATATACAGGTTTATTAACAAGTTATTAACAAATATATTTTTTCCCATTTACTCCATATTTTATTAATTATCTGCCATTTTCAAAAACTTGTTTTGTTGGAATGTTAACCTTTAAAAATTTGTAAATCTCGTAGCGTAACTGATTTCTTTGGTGCACGTTCTGGAATGACAGAGAAGAAACTCATAAAAGCGAGACAGGCTTGTATCGATGCAATGAAATTTCATAATATGGTACGTTCGTGCAGAACATTCACAACTCTAAATTCAGGGCTCCTGAACGGGCGTAAATCTGAATGCAACATCTTCTATTAAACACTAAACTATGAGCTAAAATA
>CAZBOB010000144.1:0-9269 GCA_964492995.1 uncultured Desulfobacteraceae bacterium
AGCGAGAACGCCGCCGGGGGCCGAAAGATGCCGTTTATGGATGGACACTAGTTAAAATCTGTCTGAAAGGGACGTATAATACAGCGCTTCATCTTCCCGTCCCCTTTTGAGACATCCGGCTGCATAGACTTTGCATTTTTCCTTGAGGGTTTTTACTGCAGCTTTGTATTGGGTCCCTGAAAGCAGATCACTTGCAACAATTTTTTTTAAAGACTCTATTCTAAATTTGTCGAGTCCCGGGGATGCGGAAAGCTGGTCATTATGTCCGCCCCGTTTGATAATCAGCGGAGTATCGATAAGGTAAACCGGATATCGGCAGCTTATCCTTAGCCATAAATCATAGTCTTCGCATGCAGGAAGTGTTTCATCAAACCCCCCTACTTCTTCAAACAGAGAGCGTCTGATCATCACGGCTGACGGGCTGACCAGACACAGAGCCAGGGAGGGTTCAAAAATCATTCCCCAAGGTTTTTTATGCCGTTTTTTGGGGTTGACACGGACACCCTTTCTGATCCAGGCCTCTTCTGTCTGGCAGATTTGAGCATCCGGATTTTTGTTGAAAAATTCAACTTGCCGGAAAAGTTTTTGCGGCAGCCAGAGATCATCCGAGTCAAGAAAAGCGATAAAGCGCCCTGATGCTTCTGCAATTCCCCGGTTTCTTGCCGCACTCACTCCCTGATTCTCCTGTTTGAAAACCAGGATATCACCACGGTATGAATTGAGGATTTCAGGCGTATTATCGGTGGAGCCGTCATCAACAATAATCAATTCAAACTCCCTGTAATCTTGGGACATAACGGAATCGACGGCCTCTTTAATTATCCAGCCACGATTATAAGTGGGAATGATGGCACTGACCAATGGTTTTTTTTGTTTTTTTTCAATTTTCTTCACCTGTAACTTTGAACGTCAACTACAACCCCACACCATGGATCTGTGCGCCGCAATAAGGGCACCGGCCGTTTTCCATCAGATTTTCCCGGACATAAAACCCCCACCGGTCAATCAGGATCTTACCGCACTGATAACAGAATGTCTTCTCTCCGCTCTCGCCGGGCACATTACCGGTATAAACATATTTTAAACCCGCCTTAATGCCGATTTCACGAGCCATAACCAGAGTCTTAACCGGCGTTGACGGTCGATCCGTCAGCCGGTATGTGGGATGAAACCGGCTGATATGCCAGGGGGTTTCCGTGCCCAGGGAACCCTCCAGAAAGGCCGCCAGTTCTTCAAGTTCATCCCTGGCATCGTTCAATCCCGGAATAAGCAATGTGGTAACCTCCACAAAAACACCCGATGACTTCATCAGTTTTAACGTCTCTTTGACAGGCGCCAGTTTGGCCTTGCAATATGTTTTGTAAAAATCTTCGGTAAATGCCTTTAAGTCAACATTGGCCGCATCAAGGTAGGGGTTTATCATATTAAGGGCTTCGGCGGTCATGTATCCATTGGTGACGAAAACATTTTTAATTCCCTTTTGGTGAGCAAGTTTAGCCGTGTCATAGGCCAATTCAAAAAAAACGGTGGGTTCGGTGTAGGTATAGGCTATGGTTTTGCAATCCCCCTTTAAAGCGGCATCAACAATATCCCTGGGCGAGAAGTAGTCACCTACAATCATCCCGTTACGGTCTGACGGCATCTGGGCGATATCTGCGTTCTGGCAGAATCTACACTTAAAATTGCACCCTACTGTTGCTATGGAATAGGAAAGGCTTCCGGGCATGAGATGAAAAAGCGGTTTTTTTTCAATCGGATCGATATTACGGGCAATAAGCCTTCCGTAAACCAGAGTTTCCAGTACTCCGCCCCGGTTTTCCCTGACGCCGCATATTCCGCGACGGCCCTCTTTTATGATGCACCGATGGTTGCAAAGATTGCATTTAACCTTGTTCTCCTCCAGGGGTTCATATAAATAGGCTTCCATAATTCGTACTCCTGACCTGAAGTTATAAGTTGAACCTTAAACCTTGAAGTTTGAACCTTGAACTTTCCTATCCGGCCGCCGCACCGGTGGTATGTTTTGCTTTAATAGACACGGCAAGGGGCCGGGTTCTAAAACGGGGGACAAGGGTAACCACCATTCCGATAAAAGCTCCGCACGGGAATCTTTGTAACATGGCGGACTTTTCCAGCCTGCGGGTAATCCAGCCGGTTGCAGCCGGAAAATGACATACCGTACGCCATGATATGGGCACATCCCCTAAAAACGACCGAATTATCTGTTTAAGCTCCCAGATACTGAAAAAACGAGCCCGGTTATATATGGTACTGGTAAAAATTCCTTTGACCCTGCGCTGAATTCCTTTGAGCGCATAACGATTCAGCACTCCCAAGAATATCCTGTCTTTTGCGACTCTGCTTGCCTCTTCAATCGCCCTTTTGGGATTTTCGACAAATTCCAGTGTTGTAATAAAACAGGCATGGTTAAAGGAGTTGTCTTCAAAGGGAAGATCCTCTGCAAAACCACGGTGGAGATCCACACGATTCCCTACATTTTTTAAGGCGATATCAAGCATATAAGGGGATGGATCCAGTCCGGTTACCTGGACTCCGGCATCTATAAATGTAAGCAGGCCGGCACCGGTTCCACAACCGATTTCCAGAACGCTCTCTCCCTGCACAGGCTTGAGCAAATCGAGCATAAGCCGGTTTTCAAGCTCAGCAACAAACCGGTTATGAGGATTGTTAAACCATTTTTCGTATGCCACGGCGTCATTAAAATCGAAGATATAACCCATAGAGAGTCATTTAAATAAATAAACTAATTTTTTCAAGGGGAAAACGACATTTTCAAATAAATAAGATGTTTGCTTATATCTTATTCTGTTCAAATATGAGCATTTCATGGTCGATTCCTTGACACATAACCAGCCATCATATAATACATAAAATCTGCATTAACTTTTTTTGAAAGAGATAATGCAGATTTTAGTTTATATCTTTTGTGAAATAAGACCCATTTTCCGTCAAATTTTAAAATCCTATTCCATGACAATACCGAAAATGCTCATGGAACGAAGTAATTGTTGGTTATGAAAGAATTTTTCAAAGTTACCGATTTAAAAAAGGTCCTGGAATACGCATCTGATTTTCCTCCGGTTGAAACTGAAGACGTCCCGCTCATTGAAGCAACCGGAAGGGTTCTCGCCGAAGATATTGATGCGGATATGGACCTTCCTGATTTTAAGCGATCCACCATGGACGGCTATGCGGTCCGTGCTTCCTCGACCTTTGGCGCATCAGAAGCAAATCCGGCATATCTTTCTATCAAAGGCTCTGTAATTATGGGAGAATCTCCCCCTTTTTCCATTGGAATCGGCCAAGCCGCCGAGATCTCGACCGGAGGCATGTTGCCGGACGGGGCCGATAGTGTTATCATGATAGAACACACAGAAGCGGTGGACGACATAAGTATTGAGGTCTACCGGAGCGTTGCTCCGGGTCAGAATATTCTTGAAAAGGGCGAGGATATAAGTAAAAGTGCTGTCCTGGTTTCAGGCGGGAAAAGACTCAGAGCCCAGGAAACCGGACTTCTGGCCGCCTTTGGCCAAAAGAGGGTCAGGGTCTACAAAAAGCCTGTAATCGGTATTATCTCTACCGGAGATGAAATTGTTCCCATTGATGAAGCGCCGGGTCCCGGCCAAATTCGGGATATAAACATGTACACGCTCTCCGGTCTTGTGAAAAATGCCGGAGCTGATCCGGTTACCTTCGGAATTGTTCGGGACGACTTTGATGATCTTTTGAAAAAATGCACCCTGGCCATCGACAAATCAGATATGGTCTTGATTTCAGGGGGAAGTTCAGTGGGCACCCGCGATTTTACCATCCAAGTACTCGCCGCACTTCCTGATGCCCAAATCCTTGTACACGGTATATCTTTAAGCCCGGGCAAACCAACGATTCTGGCCAAATCACACCATCACGCCATATGGGGCTTGCCCGGACAAGTGGTTTCAGCCATGGTTGTCTTTGATGTGGTTGTTAAGCCCTTCATTGAGGAAATCAGCGGTCTTTCCGTTAAACACAAAAAAGATTTCAAGCTTCCTGCGCTACTCAGCAGAAATATTTCATCTGCCCAGGGGCGAGCAGATTATATCCGGGTGCGTCTGAATGAGAAAGACGGCGCCCTTTGGGCCGAACCGATTCTTGGAAAATCAGGACTTATAAACACAATGGTAAAGGCCGACGGCCTGATTGAAATCGGGGTAAACACCGAAGGGCTGGACAAGGGGACCGAGGTCGAGGTGATACCCCTTTAGCTCCGAAGTTAGGGGCTTGGCCCCATAAGCGCTATGTTATTTTTTGCGCCGGAAGGATTGAAAAAGATGAACATCGAACATATTAAAAGATGAACATCGAACATCGAACGTCCAACATCGAATGTTGAATGAAGGACAAAAAAAGCAAGCATTTCATTAAAAGAACTTATGGAAATCCAAAGATGGTTAAAACTTATTCGGAAGGTACCATCAATTTTAAAATAATTTGAGGAGCGGAGCGACATCATTATTCGACGTTCGACGTTCAATGTTCGATGTTGGACGTTCATCTTTTAATATGTTCAACGTTCATCTTTCAAAACAACTTAGCGCTTGTGCGGTTTGGCCCCAATTGTAATAATGGAGTAATTGTAGAATTTACGAGACGTAATATTATGAGTAAAAGCCGACATATATATTTAAAAATGAAAACCCTCAAAGAGGCTCGCCAAATCCTGTTTGAGCGGTTTTCCCTTTCTCAACCTCTTTTAAAAGAGACGATTTCGGTTCCTGACGCAGTGGGACGGGTTCTGGCGGAACCGGTAACAGCCGTAATTTCCTCTCCAAACTTTCACCTGTCTGCAATGGACGGAATCGCAGTAATAGCGGCAACGACCTTTGGTGCTTCTGAAACACGGCCAAAGGAACTTGACATGGATAAAGACGCTTTTTATGTAAATACCGGCCACGTAATGCCTGAAAGCACCGATGCGGTCATCATGATAGAGCATGTTAATGATATGGGCCGGGGCCGGGTTGAAATTGAGGCGCCGGCATTCCCCTGGCAGAATGTCCGAAAGGTCGGCGAAGACATAGTGGCAACCGAGCTTCTCTTTCCCCATAACCATGTCATAACTCCCTATTGTGTGGGGGCCCTTCTTTCAGGAGGTGTCTTTAGTGTACCGGTAAGGAAAAAACCAAAAGTACTGGTTATTCCGACGGGATCCGAGCTGGTGGACTGGCGTGAAACATCTCTTGAAAATCTTAGGCCGGGTCAGGTGCTTGAAACAAATTCTTTTGTTCTCGGCAAACTGATCGAGTCGTGCGACGGCGCCTTTGTCCGCCATGAAATGCTGACCGATGATCCCGGAATAATAAAAGAGGCAATTCTGGATGCGGTCAACAATGATTTTGATATGGTACTGACCGTGGGCGGATCATCGGCAGGATCAGAGGATTATACCAGAAATGTTATTGATGACCTCGGTCAGGTACTGGTTCATGGCGTTACCATCATGCCCGGAAAGCCCCTTATCATTGGCGCAATAAATGACAAACCGATCTTTGGTATTCCGGGGTACCCGGTATCCGCAATCGTTACCTTTGAACAGTTTGTCGGTCCGTTGTTATCATTGATGCTGGGACAGCCGGAAAAAGAAAAGGCTACCGTTCAAGTTGAACCGACAAAAAAGATTGCCTCAAAACTTGGCGTGGAAGAATTTTTACGGGTAAAGTTGGGAGCTGTGGGCAACAGGATTGTGGCCACTCCCCTGCCCCGTGCCGCAGGGTGTATCACCACCCTAACCCAAGCGGACGGTATAATCCGGGTACCGAATAACATAGAAGGGTTAAAGCCTCATGAGTCGGTCACGGCTGAACTTTTGCGTCCTCTGTCTTCCATTAAAAATACGGTGGTGGTGGTGGGAAGCCATGACAACACCTTGGACATTCTGGCAGATCAAATTCGCTTCGGACACAAAAATCTTAACCTTTCATCAAGCCATGTGGGTAGCATGGGCGGTCTGATGGCAATTAAAAATGGAGTATGCCATTTGGCAGGATCACATCTTCTGGATACCCAGGACGGTTCTTACAACATATCATATGTCAGAAAATATCTCCCAGATGTCAGAGTAAAACTAGTAAATCTTGTGCTTCGGGATCAGGGACTGATCGTACTTCCGGGAAATCCCAAAGCGATCAACGGCATTGAGGACCTTGGCCGTAATGATATCACTTTCATAAATCGACAGGCGGGCTCCGGCACAAGAATTCTTCTCGATTTTCGCTTAACGCAGCTGGGCATCGAGCCCTCTTCGGTTAGCGGATATGAAAACGAAGAATTTACCCATATGTCGGTGGCCGTGGCCGTGCTCAGCGGTACGGTGGATGTGGCCCTTGGAATCTACGCCGCCGCAAAGGCTCTGAAACTCGATTTTATCCCGGTTGTCACGGAACAGTATGACCTTATTATTCCCGAAATATTTTATGAATCTGAAAACATCCGAATCCTGCTCGAAACCATTAATTCTCCAGAGTTCAAAAAGCGGGTTCAGGCCTTGGGAGGATATAGCACCAAAAAAACAGGCCAAATAATTATTTAGACTTATTATGGATTTCCCATGAACACTCAAGTATTGAGCAAAAAGGAAAGAATCAAAAAATGGCTTCAGAAAAAACCTGTGGGGCAGGCTTTCCAGCCTGCCATAACTTATGGCAATCTAAGACCATTATTAAAAGAAAACTTAAGGTTAGTTCATCAGTACAAAAGAAGATTGCCCCATTGGGAGAAGGAAGGGTCTACATACTTTATTACCTTCAGAGTTAATAAAGCCCTTGGAAAACCATTAATAGAACAGCCTGCTCTGGCAGATGTAGTAGAAGAAGCTTTATGGTTTGGTTATGGAGAAAAGTATGTCTTAGATGCTTATGTTGTGATGCCGGATCATGTTCATTTACTCTTAACACCCTTACATGGTTGGAAATTGTCTAAAATCCTCCAAGGAATAAAGGGTTATACTTCAAGGGAAATAAACAAAATTCTTAATAGAAAAGGATCTTTCTGGCAGGATGAAAGTTTTGATCATCTGGTTAGAAATGAAGCCGCCTGGTTAGATAAATTCGAATATATCCATAATAATCCTGTTAATGCAGGATTAGTAGACAGGCCCCAAGATTATGAGTTTAGTAGTTTGCTGACAATTCATAGTAAAGGTAGGCTGGAAAGCTTCGGCAGGCTGGAAAGCTTCGGCAGGCTGGAAAGCTTCGGCAGGCTGGAAAGCCTGCCCCACAGGATAAAAAGTAAATATAGTTTGATCGACCATACGGCGGATTTCGGAATACATGTTTATGGTTCGGATTCAAAAGAGCTTTTTGCCAATGCCGCATGGGCCCTGTTTGACATTATTACGGAAATCGATCAGTTGGCAGGCCTTGATTCCTGTCACATTGAGGTGTCCGGGGATGACTGGTCCGATCTGATGGTAAACTGGCTCAGAGAGGTTTTGTACCTGTGGAACGGTAAAGAATTACTCGCAAAAAAGGTCCGAATTCTGTCCCTGTCTGAAACTGAACTTTCCGCAACGGTCGAGTTTGACTCCTTTAACCCTAATCGCCATGTTATAAAAACTGAAATCAAAGCCGTAACCTACCACCAGATCCAGGTTAACAGCAGCCCTTCCGGATGGGAGGCCATGATCATATTTGATGTTTAGGCGAGTTATCAGGGTAAACGCTGTCGTGGAGCGTTCTCCCTGTATTGGAATTCAAATGCGTTTACCCTGGGTGGGTTATTTTGTCATCTTGACACATTCTTCCCATAACGATAATATGATTTTACCAGAAGCATTCAATCTGAACATAGAAGAAAGCCATGGAAATTAAAAAAATAGACAACTACCGGTGGGAGTTGCCCAAAACCGGAAATATGCGCGTTCCGGGGATTATTTACTCAACAGAATCCATGCTCAAAGCTGAAAAACAGAAAGAGCCTTTAAAACAGGTGGCAAACGTTGCAACCCTTCCGGGCATTTTAAAAGCATCTCTTGCCATGCCGGATATGCACTGGGGGTATGGATTTCCCATCGGCGGGGTTGCGGCCTTTGACTGGGAATCGGGCATCATATCTCCGGGCGGAGTGGGGTATGATATTAACTGCGGTGTACGCCTGGCAACAACATCCCTTGTGGAAAAAGAAGTCCGCCCAAAACTTGAAAATCTTGTGAACGCGCTTTTCCGGGGCATTCCTTCCGGTGTGGGTTCAAAAGGTTCTATCAAGCTTTCCATACCCGAAGAAAAAAAGGTTCTTCAAATGGGCAGCAAGTGGGCGGTCAGCCGGGGACTTGGAGAAGCGTTAGATTTAGAACATACGGAAGATGGCGGGTGTATGCCAAATGCCGACCCCAGCGTGATCAGTCAAAGGGCTCTGGAAAGGGGGCTCAAACAGCTCGGAACCCTGGGTTCAGGAAATCATTTTCTTGAAATCGGCGTGGTAGAAGCGGTTTATGATACACCGGCGGCTCAGGTTTTCGGGCTTTTTGAAGGACAGATCACACTGATGCTCCATACGGGCTCCCGAGGTTTGGGATACCAAATCTGTGACGATTTTCTGGCTTTCATGACAAAGCATGTTAAAAAGCTGGGGTTTGATCTGCCGGATCGACAGCTTGCCTGCGCCAGAATTCAATCCAAAGAAGGGATGCGCTATTATAATGCCATGGCCTGTGCCGCAAATTATGCCTGGACCAACCGTCAGATTTTAATGCACCATTCTCGTGAGATACTCTTTAGCGTACTCGGTATCGGTCCCAGGGATCTTAACATGAAGCTGCTTTATGACGTATGTCACAACATCGCAAAAAAAGAAGTTCATGTTATCGACGGAAAAAAACAAACGGTCTGTGTTCACAGAAAAGGCGCAACCCGTTCTTTTCCGCCCGGACATGAGGCGCTGTGCGATCGATATCGCCCTGTGGGGCAGCCTGTAATTATACCCGGAGATATGGGTACCGCTTCATATGTTCTTGTGGGTACGGAAAAGGCCATGCAAGAAACATTCGGTTCAACATGCCACGGCGCCGGGCGTGTTTTGAGCCGAAAAGCCGCAAAAAAAGCCAGCAAAGGACGGGCCATACAACGGGAACTCCAAGACAAGGGAATTTTTGTCAAATGGACCGGCAGGTCCACCCTGGCTGAAGAGATACCCGAGGCCTATAAAGATATTTCCCAAGTGGTTGAGGTGGTCCATGAAGCCGGAATTTCAAAAAAGGTGGCAAAACTCAGACC
>CAZBOB010000145.1:0-6301 GCA_964492995.1 uncultured Desulfobacteraceae bacterium
CCTCATCCCTTTCATACATAACCAGCCATCTGACAGGTTGGCGGTTGTGTCCGGAGGGGGCAAATCGTGCTGCATTAATTAATTTTGTCAGAACCTCTTGCTCAACCTGCTTTTTCTTGTAATTGCTTATAGATCTTCGATAGCGCAAAAAATGCTCGACGTGTTCCGGGCCAAATAACCAGTCATCATTTACTGATAGGCACTCTTCGGGTTTCATAGTTGAATGAGACATGGCACCGTGTGGACAAACCGCCACACAATGTCCACATCTGATACACAGTTTATCTCCGCCATCCACAAGGGTGGGGAAAGCATCTTTGTCTTTAAATTCGATGATTCCCGCAGGGCAAACTTCAGCACAAATACCATCACGCTCACATTTTTCTTGATCTACGGTTAACAGACTCATAATTTTCCCCTCTATGATTTTTGATTATATTAAAATTTAACCCGGACATATCACGAGTGCGAGGCGTTCATTATAAAAAAGCCTCTCGAAAATTTTCATGAAATATTCGGGTTAGGTATATATCTATGGATAGCTTTTAAAAATGAAATATTCAAGTCCCAAGATCAACTTCAAATTTCAGAATAAATACCAGAGATCTTTAAACGGTGTCCGATACATAGATGTTGGAGTTGTGTTGTTAGTTTTGAGGTTTGAAAATATTGAAGATTAGTAAATACCCATGACTTAACCCGCCGCTTTTCAGCCGAATATTGATGACTATTCATACTCTCAGTGTACCAATCAAGTCACCCACCCAGTGTGTAATTACAAGCACCAAGCTTGCGATAATAAGATGTTCACCGACAATCTTCCAAGCGGGTTCGTCTTGTGATTTTGCGATGATGTAGCTCAAAGCAGTAAGAATGGATAGACCCCATAGCAAGCTTACGATGATGGCAACAGAGAGGGGGAGTAAAAATACAGGAACCGCAAAGGTCAATGCGAACAAGCATTTCGTCAGAAATGTCGCAATGGTTGCTCCCCAAACCTGTTGGGTAGTGCGGGTCTTATCTGATTCCTCTGAAATGTGGATACCTAGGGCATCTGAAAAAGCATCGGCAATAGCGATTGTTAGAATCCCGGCAAGAACCACAATTCTGGAATGTGTTCCTGAGTGAAGACCGACCATGAGACCGAGGGTCGTGATGACCGCTGATGTCAGGCCGAAACAAATGCCTGTGCGTAAAGAATCTCTCATATGTTTTTTCTCTCCATAGTGCTCATAGTGTTATGTCAGCGGCCGGGGTTGATCCGCCACAGGCTGACCAAACGCCTTAACGTTTAACAAACGTATTTTATCAATATCTTTAGCTCTCTCAAAACGTACTTCAACCACTGATTTATCCCTTTCAGAAATATACCATAATTCTAATTTGCTTTATTGTTATTTTAACATAACTCTTAAGTAAAGGTATCTTACCATATTCAGACGCATATACCATCCGGACAAATTGCATAAATCGTTATGATAATATATAGTTACCTCAGAAGTTCGGCGAAAGTCAAACCCATAAACCGAAAGGAGGCAAATTATGAATGTATTAAAAGCCGCAAAAATCTGGTTAGACTATCACAAAACCCATTCCAAAAAATACGGTTCGTGCCTATGAATCGGTTCTATCCAATAGACGCCCCCAAAATTCCTATGATTGTGGATTTCGGGAAAAGGAATTTGTTTGACATCAAACCTACTTCCGTGATAGATTGACCAAAATAAGACTCGGGTACCGTAAAAATACTATACACACCGATAAAAAATATCGACTTCCTCTAGGCTGCCGTATCTTGCTAGGCTGAAAATCCTGACTGCTCTTGTTCCCATGTGGATGATATCCGTCGAGACAATTAAAACCTGTAGGAGGGCTTCACCATGTCGAAAAGTTTCGTTACGCCAGGAACTATAGATACGGACACAGCTTTATATGATGAACAATTTCTCACCAGGGTCTTTGACAGTGTAACCGACCCCTTTGCCGTTTATGATTGTGATCTTCATATTATCAAAGCAAATCAAGCTTTTATGAATATCTTTCAGACCCCTCCCCAACAGTTTGTCGGCAGCTTTTGCTACGAGATTTTTTATCACCGCACCGAGGTTTGCGAGAACTGCCACGTGGAAAAAGTCTTTCACACCGGTGAGCCACAAATGGTGGAAAAACTCATTTCACTACCAGATGGACGGAAGTGCATTTGGGAGATTAACTCTTACCCCGTAAAAGATCATAATGGTATAACCATTCAAGTCATCGAACATGGGAGAGATATTACCGAGCGTAAAAACCTCGAACAACAACTGCAAACATCTAAAAACTTCAACGAAAAAATTATCAACAGTATCACAGACGGCCTAATCGTAATTGACCCCAAGACCTATACAATAGCTCAGGCGAACGAAGCCTTTCACGCTCGCGTGGGCCTTGAGCCTCCAAATGCGGTTGGGAAACGCTGTCACGAAATTATGCGAGACAGCCTTACGCCTTGTGAGACAACCGGGATGCAATGCCCCCTTGGAGAAACGATTCAAACGGGGCGTTCGGCCATGTCGGATAAAATTTATCCGAACGCTGAAGGAGAAAATCGTATGTTGTCGATTTTTACCTATCCCGTTCTTGACAATCAGGGGCAGGTTGACTTGATCATCCGATTCGAGCGTGATGTTACCGAAAGACGCAGAATGGAGATGGCCCTGGCTGTCCGTTCCAAGGAATTGCAAAAGAGTCAGCATCAAATAGAAACACTCTTCAAATTTTCCCGGCAAGTGGGCGCTAAAAGATCCCTGGCAGAGGTGGTTCATTTCGTCCATGAAGTAACACAGAAAATCTTCCCTAACGCAGAATTTCTCCTTTTGCTGATGGACGATGACAGCCAGCAATTCCTTGCCTTGAGAGAATGCAACTCCAGCGTGGTTGAGCCCCTGTCACGAGCCATGCGAAAACTCGAGCAGTCGGGATTGGTTAAAGATTTTGTCCGATATCTGCAAATAAACATGGAACCCCAGATAGTCGGTTCTCAACAAACCGGGTACATTCCCAACTTTCTAAAAGTCATCTCGGAAAGTTATCAGAGTTGGTTTGGTTTGCCAATCTCCACACCTGACCGCTGCATCGGTTACTTCCTACTGGGCCTCCCTGTCTTCTATGACTTCCCTCGAAAGGACCTACACTTTCTTCAAACTCTCCTTAGCCAGATAGCCGGAAGTATCCTTCATTTGCTTGTCATCCATAAGACGGAGAACAACCTGCTCCAACAAGAAATAGTCGAGCGAACCTTCCATGCAGAAATTATCGGTCAAAGCCAAGAGATGCAGAAAATTTATGAACTAATCGATCTAGTCTCGGAATCCGACGCAACTGTTTTGATAGCTGGTGAAAACGGCACCGGCAAAGAATTGGTCGCAAGGGCCATCCACAAGCAGAGTCATCGAAGTGAGGGGCCATTCGTAGTAGCCAATTGCTCAGCCTATTCACCGACTCTGCTGGAAAGCGAACTGTTTGGCCATGAACAAGGTGCCTTTACCGGTGCTATTAAAAGAAAGAAAGGACGAGTTGAACGGGCTATAGGTGGCACCTTGTTTCTAGACGAGATAGGCAATATTGCTCCAGCCACCCAGATCTTGCTGCTCAGATTTCTCCAGGATCACTGTTTTGAACGGGTAGGCGGAGAGGAAACCCTTGAGGCGGATGTACGTGTGCTGGCAGCAACAAACCGGGATCTTTATCTGGAAATGGAAGCGGACCGATTCAGGGATGATCTTTACTACCGCTTAAACGTCATTAACATTTCCCTACCGTGCCTGCGCGAACGAAAGGAAGATATTCCCCTGCTCTGCAAGCATTTTCTCAAAAAGTATAACCTGAAAGAAGGAAAAGGAATCCAGTCGATCTCATCCAGTGCCATGCAAATTCTGATGGACTACGAATGGCCCGGCAACATCCGTCAGTTGGAGAATTCCATAAGTCATGCAATCATCCTTGCCCAGGGCCAAGTCATCGAGGAAAAGCATCTGCCATACTTTCTCAAGCAAGCGAAGATAGATTCCCCCGCCACCTCTCTGGCCGAAAATGAACGGAGGTTAATTGCCAGAGTACTCAAGCAATCTAATTGGAACAAACATGAGGCAGCCCGGTGCCTTAATGTTAGCCGCAGCACGCTCTACAGCAAAATCCGCCGCTATGGCCTGAAAAAAAATGCCTCTTCTGTCTGAGATATGAACAGAAGGGGGTTTTTTTCCGACAGATGGAAAAAACCCCTTTGAGAGTAAGTGTTTAACTATTTTTTCCGAAACTTCGGGTCTGATTTCATACATCAACCACGACCTTTCTTACAATTAAGACTGGCCTACACCTTAGTTGCCCCATTATTTTTTACCAACTAACCATCTGATTTTTAATTGGAATAAGCCGCGGAACCTTAAGTCTCCGTGGCTTATTAGTTTTTTGGCAAGGATTTTGTAACTAATTTTAAGATTGATCTTCAAATCAAAAGCTTCAAGGTACCTTTGCTTTTAACTAAAAAGTTATCCGAACCCAGTCAGTTATTCAGTCAAAAACCGTTTATTCAGTCAAAAACCGTCCACAATAACAGAAAGGAGGTGAAGCGGCACAGAAAAAACCGCCTTCCCCCAGCGAGCGCTTGCTTGTAGCAGGAATTTTTTGAGTGAATGTGATGAGCCTTGCTGGTTGTTGTCGGTAGGAGGAGGTGGATCAAGTCAACATAACAAAAACAATAGATTGGAGGTAAAAACATGGTAGAAAAAAGAGATGTGGAGATAAACAGCCGGGCCGACACGCTCGACATGATGCATCCCGACATCAGACCCTGGCCGGTTACACCGCCGCCTTCGCCTGAAGAAGTGGAAAAGGTGTATGCCAAGCGCAAGGCGGAGGACTTCGGCAAATGGTGTGAGGACAACCTCAGGTATGAGTACTGCTTTGGCAAACCTGAGGCCCTCCAGGGGATGAAGTTTCTCATTACCGGCATATGGAGAATGGGCAACATGTTCTGCGGCTCTCTGCTTTGTGAAGCCGGGGCCGAGGTGATCAAAGTCGAGCCGCCGGAAGGCGATCCCTTGAGGAAGCTCACGCCTTTTGGCCGGGAAGAGTACATGCTCGAGAGCAAGATTACCGGCGAAAAATGCGGCCTCGACTTTATCCACGAGATGAGGGGTCAGAAATCCGTAACCCTTAATCTTGAAACTGAAGAAGGCCGGGAAATTTACAAGACCCTTGTGAGCCAGGTGGACGGGGTGGTCGATGAGATGCCAGCGGGCTATATGGACAGCCTCGGTTTGGGTTACAGAGATCTCTCCGAGATGTTTCCCAGGCTGGTTTACGCTAATATTGCCGTGCGCGGAACCTGGGGCCCTTACAAGGACAAGACGTCCAAGTTCGGCCAGTGGACCTTAGAACCCTTTGGCGGATGCGCCAACGCGTTTGTCCACAACACCGGCTTTCCCCAGGATCAGCTACCCAGGGGCAAGGGCGGCGACCCCACCCGGTCGGGTGTATGGTTTGCCGACTATGTTGCCGGCGAGCAGACGGCCAACAGTCTTCTGGCGGCACTTTACTGGCGGGACGAGCTGGGCAATGGTGAAGGCCAGTTCATTGAGGTGACCGGAGCCGAATCGCAAAATGACATCCTTGACTTTGACATTGCCTGGTACGGCTTTAACTGGAGCATCAAGGCCAGGACCGGCGCCTGGGACCCCAACCTGAACCAGTACGAGTGGAACCCCTGCCGGGACGGCTACATGATGATCGGCGGCCAGACCGACCGGCTCTGGTATCGGATCGGCATGTGTATTGAGCGGGACTTTCCGCAGTACGGCCGGCTGGTCCATGAAGACCCCATTCTCAAAGAGATGGGCGGCCGGAACGCTCTGAATATGCTGGTCAAAACCTACACCCTTACAACAAGGTGGCTGAGGGATATTAACCGGACCGAGGCCGAGCAGAAGCTCCTGGAATACGAGATCGCGGCCGGGCCGGTTCTGTTCATCGATGAACTCTCCGAGTTTCCCCACTTCAAGTACCGTCCCTGGGTGTGCACCATTGACACCGATCACTACGGGACCTTACTCTTCTCTGTGCCGCCCAACAACTACCAGATGAGGACACCCCATCGGGTCAAACAGATGGGCAGGCCGTTAGGGTATGACAACTACGAGATAATGATTAAGTGGTGTGGCATCGGTCAATTGCAAGTTGACGAATATAAGAAAAAGGGGGTGATGTAATATGCATAGACTCAAATATAACAAGGACCCACGTGAAACGTTAATTGAGGATCAGC
>CAZBOB010000145.1:6401-9090 GCA_964492995.1 uncultured Desulfobacteraceae bacterium
TGTGCGCCGTTCAACGAGACGTATCTCTATCCCCTGCACGACACCAGGCCCATGACCGGTACCGGTATGGGGTATCTGAATGCAAACCCCAACGAGTACCATATATCCATGGACTACCACCTGGACGAGATGAAGGAGCCCTTCTACGCCCTGGTCAGGATGTCCGACGGGTTGACCCAGTGTTACCGACCCGGCACCTTTGACCGCTGGCGGCAGTCTTATCGCTATCTCCAGGAAATCAACCCCAGGTTTACCTCCGTGTGGGGCGGCGGCTTCGGCTACGGGCCCAAGGTCTTTGGCGGTTCCTACGACATCCTGGGGCAGGCCCACGCCGGTCTCGCGTCTATAACCGGCATGCACGAGTTCATGGGCGGCCACGCCACCAAGCACTCCAACTGGTGCATTGACTGGTACTCCGGCACCCAGATTACCTTCGGGATCCTGGCGGCCCTCCACTGGAGGAGGAAGTCCGGGCTGGGCACCAAGATCGAGTTTTCCCAGGTCCAGGCCGCCACCCGCTGCCTGGGTTATGCTGCGCCGCTTTACGGCCGGTTCGGCATTGTCCGCCAGCGCTGGGGCAACTGGGATACCCAGCTCTGCGCCCACGGGATCATTCTGTGCGGCAAGTCCGATTTCCCGGATGCCCAGAACCCGCAGGACCGGCTGGAAGCCAGGTATGCGATGATTTCCGCGTTCCAGGACGAGGACTGGAAAGAGCTGTGCGCCATCACCGGAATGAACGACCTGCATGACAAGTACAAATCCCGTAATGAAAGGACCGAAGGCGAGGCTCAGATCGAGATCTACGCGGCCCTGGAAAAATGGGCTGAAGATAAGTCCAGGTCGGAAGTCTGTAAGATCTGCCAGGATGCAGGTCTGCTGGCCGAGCCGGTGATGAACGACAGGGAGTACTACGAGGACGAGCACTGGAGAATGCGAGGCACGGTCCGTTGGCAGGATGACCCCATCTTCGGTGATATCATGGCGCACGGCAGTTACGCCGCAGGCCTGATGTCCAAGACTCCCAGGAGACTCTACTGGATCTGGCGGCCGGTGGGTGCTGATAACGTCAAGATCTACCACGAACTGCTCGGCTATTCAGCAAACAAGATTGAAGAGTGGTATAACAAGACCTTTATATAAAAGGAGGTGCGAACTGTGTGTGATATAATCTGGTGTAAAAAAGATTTTGAGGGAAAACCATGTGACACAGTTAACTACCTGGATCCTTACTGTTTCTGGAACTGGGAAGGCACCGTCAACTGTGCCGAGTGTGGGACGGTTTACTACATCCACATGATCCAGGGCAAGATGTACAGGGGCCCGGAGGAGAGACCCGGCGAGAAGCCCGACACCAGCCCGCTTTATGCGGATAAGCCATTAGATGGCTACAGGTTCTATGGAGCGGGCATCGAAGGCAGGACCAGGCCTTTCGAGTGCCTGCCCAGGCATATTTACCTGGGTGTGCCCGACATGGTGAAGTTCAGCATAAGGGGCAAACCGGTCAGAGGATGGCGTCCCCAGCCGCCGGACGCAAGCAATGTCGGCTGTAGTTACGGCTTTAACTGGGATGTCGAGAGGCTTTCTCCGGATGTATGGGAAGAGTACCAGAAAAAGATAAAAAATGGCGAGGTTACCGAGTGGTAACTAAAGAAAGGAGTGTCTTATGGCAGAGTTAACACCTCAAGAATTTCTGGACAAGGTCCTGAAGCCGGATAAGGAGTCCGACCATATATGCTGGGACTGTCTGCATCTTAAGCCCGTGATCGAGGGCTCCTTTTTTCCTCCGGCAGACATCATTGGCTGGTGCAAAAAAATTCATTTTCCCCACTACTGGTGCGTAGCGGATTTCAACGTGGTTAAAAAATGCTACGCATTCGAGTCCAAGAAGAAGAAGGAGTAGCATGGAGGAAAACGTAAAAAAGGAACTCGACACCATCAAACAGATAGTGTCAAGATGGAAAAAGAGCTATCTGGGATGGGCAACACCGGACGGGGGAAACGAATATTTGCTTGAAGAGTTCTCGGAAGAAATCTCCACGTACGTTTCTCCCATGGTCCGGAGGTTTTGCGAAACCAACGACCTGAGCCCGTCCGAGCATAACGAGTTCATTGAATCTTGCTACAGCCAGGTAAATGAGCTTCGCGACCTTATAAAGAAAAAGGAAGCGGAGTACAAACAACCCAAAAAAGGGATCTGGGCATAAGCCTTTACGAATCATTTGGCTTATGCTGCGATAAAACCAAAAGGAGGAAAGAGTATGCCTGAACTATGTCGTGTGGGTGTTTGCGGATTCGATCCCATGCTCGTCAAGGGATACGTGACAACCGGGTTCAGAGCTCTGTGGTGGCACATATCCGACGAGATCTATGAGGAATATAACGTAAAACCGAATGACAAGATCTCCGGTACGCTGCACAAGGTTTACAAAGGTGGAGCACAATCAATTGGGGTAGAAATTGAGGTAACTCACGAGCCCAATGTGGACTTTGAGTGGGATATTTCCAAGGAGTCCGGCCTTGCGGTTTTGCTGCCGCCTAAGGTTATCGTCGATTATGAGCTCACGGAATTTCACTTCATTGAGGTAACCGTCAAAAAAATCAATGACCAGGAAGTCTGGCCCGGCAAAGATGTGACGAGCGTGAAGATGTGGCCCGAGGAGAGGATGGAGCTGCCCTTCCTTGTGCC
>CAZBOB010000146.1:0-9033 GCA_964492995.1 uncultured Desulfobacteraceae bacterium
CTGTCAACTAGCTTTGATCGTTGGCTCTTAATATATTTGACAAGCCTTATCGATCGTGTTATTGTATTACGAAATAATATCGATGGAGGTTTTGCCATGCAAACTGTAACCGTATCACCAAAATATCAAGTCGTTATACCCAAAAAAATCAGGGAGGCATTGCAGCTTCACCCCGGTCAAAAAATGCAGGTTGTAGAATATGATGGGCGAATCGAACTTATTCCAGAACGAGATATTAGAGAGCTCCGCGGGTTTCTGAAAGGCATAAATACAGAGTTCGAACGAGAGGCAGATAGAGTATGAATATTGTCGATTCTTCAGGTTGGCTTGCATATTTTGCGGATGAGCCGAATGCCAAACATTTCCTAACCCCTTTGAATGACACGGCTTCGCTTGTTGTTCCAACGGTAACGATATATGAGGTCTTCAAGGTAGTTCTTCGAGAGTCCAGTGAGAATGAAGCGTTACAAGCAGCCGTTGCTATGGGAAAAGGAATGATTGTGGATCTAACAGCTACACTGGCGATTGCTGCCTCAAAACTAAGTCTGGAGCATAATCTTCCAATGGCTGACAGCATTATTCTCGCAACAGCAAAAGAATTCGTCGCTACCATTTGGACTCAAGATTCAGATTTTAAGAATATAGGCGGTGTGAAGTATTTTCCTAAGAAATAAGTGAATGGCCATCGGGATAGTAGATTAGGCGACGCACATAAGATAATAAGTTTTAAAATATTTTCGCCTTAATTTGAGATAGCACCGGGGGGGGCATCCTCGACTTTCGCTCAATGGAGTTAATTTTTTATTCTTTTACACGCTCCACATACTCTCCGGTTCTGGTATCGATCCGAACAAGTTCACCTTCCTCAACAAATGGAGGAACCTGAACCACATAGCCTGTCTCAAGTGTTGCCGGCTTTGTGCTGCCGGTAGCGGTATCTCCTTTTGCCCAAAGTTCTGCCTGGACAATTCTTAAATTGACAAAATTGGGTAATGTAATACCGATAGGCCTTTCCTGGAAAAAAAGAACATTGCAAACCGTGTTTTCCTTTAAAAAATAAATGGAATCGCCTAACTGATTCCTGGTGAGATAGTCCTGGACATAAGTCGACGTATTCATAAAACAGTATTGATAACCGTCTGAGTAAAGATATTGCAATTCAAGTTCTTCGAGGTTTGCCGGGTTGAATTTATCACCGGATCTAAATGTTCGATCGAACTGTGCGCCGGTCAGCATATTCTTTAGCTTGCACTTATAAAGAGCCTGTCCCTTTCCTGGTTTGACGAATTCAAATTGTACAACAACATATGGATCTCCATCAATCTCGATTTTAAGACCTTTTCTCAAATCGCTGCTTTCATACATATTGTTTTTTATCCTCCATAAATTAATCGTTTTAAACCTCTATCCCTTGTAGTGATACCATAAAAGGTTCTTCAGTAGATAGAAGAGTGCCTAAAGTGATCTAAAATGATCTAAAATGCCTAAAGTTAAGTATGATAGCTTTTTTATAATTACTTTAGATCAATAGCAGAATAACTTTCCGGAATCAGTTATTCAGAGACACAGGCACACATTAGCAGTTTGAGTCGTCTAAGCTTATCTGACAACCACCAATGGTTATAAATGACAGGATTCCAAAATGTTAGCTCACTTTAGCTCACTTCAAACTTTAGCTCACTTAAGACCTGCTCCGCCTTTCGGGTTTCATCAACAAATCGTTTTACTTTGCCAAAGTCCTTTTTGAATCTTAGTAAATTTCCTTCCAAATCCAAAGCATTGGTCCCGGTACAACTGTCAACTCCTGCCGGACGAACATGCATAATACCATCAAACACATTATCGGGCGTAATACCCCCTGCCAATATTACAGGAATACGGCTTGACTTTACCAATTTTGCAGCGACATTCCAATCGCATGTCCGGCCGGTTATTCCAACAAAACCCTTGACCGGCTGATGTTCAGAAAGAGATCCGGATTTTTCTACAATCAAGGTATCTGTTAAAAAACAATCGCTTACCGGCTCGAACAATCTTGCCAGTTCAAAAGCGTCCAAGTGGTCCGTCATCCCGTATTGCGGTATTGGAATAGATCGCATAATTTTGATTTCGGGAAACCTTTTTTTAACATTCTCCTGCAATAATATAAGTTCCTTATATGTTCCAGAGACACCATTTTGAAAGGTTAAAGCTTCACAAAAATGGACAATGTCGGGGTTATAATAATCGAGCGCAAGAAGTACTGCATCAATGTCGCTAAAGAGCGGTATCAAGCTGCTCCGGGTGTCTGGACCATCAATCGTATCGATTGTATCCCTAATCAAAGGAACTTTCCATAACTTTTGGGAAACAATAACGCTGCCAATATGATCCACCCCGAGCGATACCAGCTTTTCAGCCTCGGAAGGTGTCTGCACTTCATAAATTTGGGTAATAATTTTGGCCATCGGTTTTATAGACTTAAATATATCAGCAGTCGGGATGTTTTTCTTATAAACCTTTGTAAATAGCGTAATGAATGATCAGCAGCGAAATCATACACTGTTTGAGTTTGTATGATGTAGTCGCTGATTATTCATGAAGCTATTGAACCGAAAAAACTCCGCGACCTCTCAAATATATGAGTTGACATTTTTGACCGCTTCTAACATATTCAATATGTTTTCGCAAATTGTTTGAGTGAGGAAACTTATGATACTGATTATAGATTTTGGTTCGCAATATAACCAGCTTATCGCCCGCCGGGTTCGAGAATTTCATGTATACTGTCAGATCGATCCGCCGGATATTGATATTGCCGATATCAAGAAACTGAAACCCAAAGGGATTATTCTGTCAGGCGGACCTTCAAGCATTTATGAAAAAAACAGTCCAAAATGCGATGAATCGATTTTTAATCTCGGGATTCCTGTTCTTGGAATCTGCTATGGTATGCAGTTTATGATCAACACTCTCGGTGGAACGGTAAAAAGAGCCCGAAAGCGTGAATACGGCTTTGCAGAGCTTAAAGTAAAAGAACAGGCAGGCCTGTTTAAAGATGTTGATCAAATAACAAAGAGCTGGATGAGCCATGGGGATTCAATAGAAAAGCTGCCGCGCGGTTTTAGAATAACCGCTTCAACTAAAAACACAAAAATAGCTGCAACGGTCCATGGCAAAAAAAATCTCTACGGTTTCCAGTTTCACCCTGAAGTCCATCATACGGCTAAGGGCAAAGTAATGCTTCACAACTTCCTTTTTGACGTGTGCGGCTGCAAACGTACTTGGACGATGAAGTCCTTTGCCAAAAATTCGATTGCTCAAATAAGAGAAACCATTGGGGATAAAAAAGTCATTCTGGGTTTAAGCGGCGGAGTTGACTCTTCTGTCACAGCAATACTGATTCACAAGGCTGTGGGGAAAAATCTTACGTGTATATTCGTGGATAACGGCCTGCTTAGAAAAGATGAAGCCGAAAAACTCAAAAAAACACTAAAACAACATCTTGAAATCAATATCCGGTTTGTAAGCGCCAAAATGAAATTTTTAAAAGCACTCTCCAAAGTAACCGACCCGGAAAAAAAGAGAAAAATTATCGGTAAAATCTTTATGAATGTCTTTGAAGCCGAAGCCAGAAAGATAAAAGATGCTGACTTTTTGGCCCAGGGAACCCTCTACCCGGATATCATTGAGTCTCAATCTGCCTTCGGAGGCCCGACGTCGGTCATCAAATCACATCACAATGTTGGCGGCCTTCCAAAAAATATGAAATTAAAACTTGTTGAACCCTTAAAGTACTTATTTAAGGATGAAGTGCGCATCCTGGGCAAGGAACTGGGACTTGATGAAAACTTGATATGGCGCCAACCGTTTCCGGGACCGGGTCTTGCAATAAGAATCATCGGAGAAATTAACAAAAGACGCCTTTCAATATTAAGAAATGTCGATGAAATTTTGCTTGAAGAAATTAGAACTATTGGATATTATAAAAAATTATGGCAATCTTTCGCCGTCCTCCTGCCCATAAAAAGTGTGGGTGTTATGGGAGACAGTCGAACCTATGAAAATATTGTGGCTATTCGGGCGGTAACAAGCAAAGACGCAATGACGGCGGATTGGGCCAGGCTGCCTCACAAATTTCTTGGTAACATATCAAACCGAATAATCAATGAAGTTGTCGGCGTAAACAGAGTCGTTTATGATATCAGTTCTAAACCGCCGAGTACAATCGAGTGGGAATAGATAAAAATGACAACCAATGGTGACTCCAGATTTAAAATGCGTATAGATGATGAGAAACCGGATTTCCAGTCTCAAGAAGACATCCACGATCTTCAGGTCGAAAAGTTAAGCAAGCGTATCACCCGTATCTCGATTCTCATCCCATGTTTGATATTTTTAATAACCCTTGCTGTTTATTTCGATTTAAAAAAAAGTATCTCCAGAACGGACAGTTCGGGAAGCATGGGGGTTAAGGCCCTTTCTAAAGAACTCCAATCAAAATTCTCATCTCTTTCCGTTCGACAGGCTAATCTTGAAGATGCCCTTAGTAAAAGGATTGAGGCAATTGAAAAGAGTGCCGCTTCTATACAGGTAAACCTGAACAAAGCAACAACCGCTATAAAATACATCAGATCTGCCAGAAAAACAGACAATAAAAAAATTGGAACCGCCATAGCAACCATCGAAAAAAAACTATCTCCGCTGCCCGGAGGTTTGGAAAGTATTGCATCAGACATCAAGAACATTGATAATACATTTAATAAAGAATTGGCAAATCTTTCCCAAATTGTCGGAAGCGCAAAAAATGACCTGATAAAGATCAGGACCGATATCGACTTTCTTAAATCTGTCAAGGTTGACCGAAAAGCTGTCGATATATTGCTGAAGAACCAGCAGGAAGCTTACCAACTTGCTTTACATAAAATAACAAGCAATCTTGAAGATAAAATAGAATCTGTTGAAAAAAAGTTAAAAGATCAGGAAAAGGGTATGGGTAATCTAAAACCCAACCCCGAAATCATTATTGAAAAGGACGTTAAGTAAAGATCCGGAAATAGATGACTCGCTTTTTTGACTCAATAAAGGGGGATAGGGATCCGATTTACCATTTGGGTAAAATGTATGATAATAGGATGTTGTTTTAATAATAGCCTAAAGTATTTGACGGTATATGCCGAAAATACAGGTAAGAAGTTAAAACACTTGGAGAATTTGTTGTGGATATCGTCGTTGGGAAAATTCATCCTGCCAAAAAGGGTGGATCAAATAAAAATACTGTTTTTTCGGGTGGTAAAAAGGTTCGTTTAAAGGAAAAACGTAGGAACAAACATGACCGCCGGCAAAGTGTCAGGGATGGTGTTTTTGTGTCACTTTCTATTAAAAATGACCGGAGAGTTATTCCTGATAGAAGAAAGGCCGATTCGTAAAGAAATTCTTAGGCTATTTAACGGTATTCTAAATTTTATCCGCCTCCCTACTCCCTTTCCATGCCTCATAAGAATAATCAAGCAATATCCACTTGTCTTCAGGGTCTATGGTGATTATTTCAATGCCGCCTATATAATTAAACTCCGGATTCCTCTTGAGTTCTCTAATCCAGATCAGAGTCCCGGCAGCAGAAACCGGTGGCTTCTTTCCTGGAACATCTATCATCAAATTTAGATTAGAACCCAAATGGATTTTCTCCTTCAAGTACACAATAACCCCCATACCCTCCCGGCTAATATTTATGATGGAGCACTGATTCCATTTATCTTGGTTCTCTTCTGAATACCGAGCACTGAGCCTTACAGAAAAACGTATAAATTTTCTTCTATCTTCCACTTAATTACCTCTATGATTATGATTTGATTTCTTATGCTTATTATTATATGTTATAAAAATCAACATTTTTTATGGAGCCCTGAGTTCAGCAAATGATAGACTGCCATAAATGCAAACACTACTATGTCACCTGGGACAAGAACTTTCCTCATGGCTGTAAGGCCATGAAGTTTAAATCCAAACAACTTCCTTCAATAGTAGTGCGAGTCAGTTCTGATCGTGAGTGCCTTTTATTTAAAATAAAGAAAACAAAAAAAAGAAGTAAAGCTTTAGGTTTCTGAAACGACTGTCGCATTCAGATCATCCTGTTATCCTGTCAAAAAGCAAAGGAAATTATATCATGGACATTGAATTGTTGAATCAGATCCTTGGCAATGTTGCCACAGGCAAAATATCTGTCCAAGATGCCGCCCAAAAACTCAAGCACCTGTCATTTGAGGATCTTGACTATGCACATATAGACCATCACCGCTCACTGCGCAAGGGGTTTCCCGAAGTTATCTTTGGACAGGAAAAGACAGCCGACCAGATTATCGGTATCATGGAAAAAATGCTTCTCCAAGAAAAAGTCGTTTTGGTTACTCGCATAGATGCCCATCAGGCGGATCAAGTTGTTTCACGTTTCCCTGAGGCAGTATATCATAAAGATGCAAAAATGGTTGTATGGAAAAAACATGAAATCCCTGTAAGGAGCAAAGGAACCATAGTTATAATTTCAGCCGGAACATCAGACATACCGGTTGCCAAAGAGGCATTTCTTACGGCACAGGCAATGGGAAACCCGGTAGAATCTGTTTTTGATGTCGGGATTGCCGGTATTCACCGGTTGTTTAACCATAAAAAATTAATCAACCGGGCTTCTGTCCTTGTTGTAGTAGCAGGAATGGAAGGTGCGCTTCCCAGCGTGGTTGCAGGAATGGTCAGCAGGCCGGTTATAGCCGTTCCCACAAGCGTAGGCTACGGTGCCAGCCTTGGTGGTTTAACAGCACTTTTTGCCATGTTGAACAGCTGCAGTTCAAATGTTGCTGTTGTGAATATCGATAACGGATTTGGGGCCGGGTATATGGCCTCTGTTATAAATAGGATATAGGAAAAGGGATTGTTCTATGAGCGCAAACGAAAAATTCTGGATAGGATTTGGCGATATTCATGAAGATATTTCACTGGTTGATGAAATACCGGATCTTGCCGATGCAGACGGTGTGATAATCAGCGGTGACATAACCAACAGAGGCAATGTACGCAGGGCAAGTGAGCTACTTGAGGTGGTTTTTAGATTAAATCCAAACATTTATGCCCAGATAGGAAATATGGATCGTCCTGAGATCACTTCCTATTTAAATGATAAGGGGTGGAATATCCATGCAAAGGGTAAACAACTAACCGATGATATCGGTATTATGGGTGTGGGATATTCTACACCAACTCCTTTTATGACCCCTTCCGAGGTCCCCGACGCCAAGCTGGCACAGTGGCTAAACCAGGGTTATGAACAAATTAAACATCTGCCGAAACTAATTCTCGTGGCCCATGATCCGCCCTTTGGATCAAAAGCAGCCAATTTGCCTTCCGGAGAAAATGTGGGTAACCGGTCCGTGCTGGAATTTATCCAGCGTGTACAGCCGGATATCTGTCTAACGGGTCATATCCACGAGGCAGAGTCCGAAGATTTTATCGGCAAAACAAAGGTGTTGAATCCGGGTATGTTATGCATGGGGGGGTATGTACTTATCCGGCTGAAAGGAGAAGAGTTAGAAGCCAATCTCATGTACATATGATGAGACCTTTGAAAAAGGCCTCTCGAAAATTTTCATGAAATATTCGGGTTAGGTATTTAAAAATATTTACTGCTTATAACCGATGGTCCGCAAAAATTCCTTTCGTTCCTTAATGTCGTCTTCGGTTTCAATCCCTTTCGAGTGAAACCCGTCAATGACTCCGACTATTCCTCGTCCCAGCTCTGTTTCTACAACCAAAACTTCCACAGGATTTGCCGTTGCGCAAATGATCCTGCAGACTTCCGGAACGTTCTTGATCGTATTCAAAACATTGACGGGGAACATGTCTTTCATAAAGATAATAAAACTGTGACCGGCCGAAAGATTATAGGCATTTTTCTTGGCCAATTCAATTAAATCATTATCTGTGCCGGTATATCTCACCAGACACGGACCGGAAGCTTCACAAAATGCCAGACCGAATTTCGCTCCCGGCACGGTATTGACGATCGCCTCATAGACATCTTCGACCGTCTTGATAAAGTGAGAATGGCCTAAAATCATATTCATATCATCCGTTTTTTCAATCTTGACCGTCTTGATTTCCATAAGCCCTCCGTTAGTTTCTCCTGTCTTGTCCGCTCTTCGATCTTTACTCTTTCTTCGATTCTGTCCGCTCCTTCTTTCCTTACCACTCCTTTTATGCCAGACGACAAAGCTTTTGGATTTGTAAAGCTTGCCGGAAGATTCAAAATCACATGGATACTGTGAGCACCCTGATTTGACGATATCAGCCAATCTGACGGCATCTTCGGTCATCATGAACAGCCGTTCCACACGGCGCGTCATCAATAACCACTGTAAAGCGGTGTATCCTTAGGGTCCGATTCATCAAATTTAAAATGTACCTTCATATCGCACTCTCCCTCAAGGCTCATGGCACCGGCAGTAATTAAACCTCTCGGATTTTTTACAACGTATTAGTAAAACAACTAATAAAATCGATATGCTCGTATGCCAATGCTGTAAATCTCCATCAATGAATACCAGAATGTCTCCAGATGCATGTCTTATCCCGCTTTTAACCGCTGCACCGTTACCTATATTGTAAGGATGGCTGAAAACCTTGGCGCCGGCGTCTTTAGCTACGGCAGACGTATCATCTGTTGAGCTGTCATTTATTACGAGAACTTCGAATTCAGGATACAACTCGACGATTTTGGATACAAGATCCCCGACCGTACGGGATTCATTATACGCCGGTATGATAATTGATATTTTGCTGTTAGTCATTTTTTTTGGAAAATTTATCTAGATGCCATTTCAAAATCTTCCAGCGAAGGTTAATATAGAAAAAAACGAACTTTTGTGTCAAGGTAATAACCTACTCACATGTTTGGCTAAAGTTTCTCATTTATAGACATTTTTATATCAACCTGTTCCCTTCGGCTTATCCGACAAAATCGAATTAATTAATAAAACTGTTGAGAGCGAGCGGGGCATAATCCTG
>CAZBOB010000147.1:0-8994 GCA_964492995.1 uncultured Desulfobacteraceae bacterium
TTGATTTTGCGATATTGGCATTTGCAATTATGTTTTCCTACAAGCTTTACTGGATGATGGATATTGGGAAACACGTTTATTATCAAAACGTTCATATTGCGATGGAGGTACAATCCATTACGCAGATTAACGCAGATTAAATAATAATGAGTGATCAGAGGACATATAAAATAATTGGTGCGGCGATGGAGGTGCATCGTGAATTGGCTTGCGGATTCTTAGAGGCCGTATACCAGGAAGTGCTCGGAAGGGAGTTTGAAACTCAGAGGATTCCATTCAGATCGCAGCCGATTGTTAAAATATTCTACAAAGGCAAACCGCTGAACAAGGTGTATCAGCCGGATTTTGTTTGTTATGAAGAGATAATTGTAGAGATCAAAGCTATATCTGAGCTGAAAGGTTTGGAAGAAGTTCAGCTCATAAACTACCTTAAGGCCACTGGATTGAAGATAGGCCTTTTGTTAAACTTCGGAGCTAAGTCTTTAGAGCACAAGCGCTTGGTCTATAATTTTTAATCTGCGTTAAACTGCGCCTGCCCACTTATCCCTTTTTGTTATACCATTTTTAATCTGTGAAATCTGCGTAATCTGCGGACCATTTCATCCTTGAGCTGTTTGGGTAAAACTGCCATGCAAAAACATCATCCTTTACCCATTTTATGCCAAGGACGTTTTGGGTAAAAATCTTTCGATATCTGACTGGACACAGCGGGACAGACGGGAAAAGCTTTTCAGGGAAAAAATGAGTGAAAAGAACGAAAGGATATAGTAAGTTTAAAAGGTTACTTTTGATCGATTTGTCAATATATTGAATGGTAATGGATAAGAAATCATACATTGGATTAGCACGAAAAAGGGTAGAGAAAGGTCACTTTTATTTGTCGCATCATGCACAAATTGAACGAGGTAAAGAAAAAATTATGGTGGATGATATTGTATCCGCAATTTTAAATGGCCGAGAGTTAGAACCATACCCGGATGATCCAAGAGGAGAAAGCTGTCTTATTGTAGGGCAAGGATTGGATCTAAGATGGATTCACATTCTTTGTGGGAATTTCCATGAGGAAGATCTTTTAATAATTACCGTATATATTCCAGAATGGCCAAAGTGGGAAGATCCTTTCACCAGGAGGGTATAAAAAGATGGAAACATGCTATTTTTGCAGAAAAGGCATTTTAGAAAACAAAAAGGTTACAGTAGATTTTAGATGGGGGGACAAGTTGTTCGTGATTGAAGAGGTTCCAGCAAAAGTCTGTAATGAATGTGGCGAGAAATATTATTCTGCCGAAGTTTCAAGGGCAATGGAAAAGATTGCTATAGAAGGGAAGAAGGAGAAAGTTATTGAAGTTCCCCTGGCAAGATTGCCGGAGACGCCTTCGACTGTTGCTTAAATATATAACTGAGCCGATACGTTACAAAGCGTGTTGAGCACGATATTTTTTATCTGGAAAACGGGAGTTTCTGGTTGGATTTGAAAATCCTCTGGCTGATGCTTTTTGGGCGGGAGACCAATAAGAATGCCTACTAGTCCACAGATTACCCCAGTACCATCTCCCGGAGCTACGGGGCAGGCGCAGATTAACGCAGATTAAATAATAATGAGTGATCAGAGGACATATAAAATAATTGGTGCGGCGATGGAGGTGCATCGTGAATTGGCTTGCGGATTCTTAGAGGCCGTATACCAGGAAGTGCTCGGAAGGGAGTTTGAAACTCAGAGGATTCCATTCAGATCGCAGCCGATTGTTAAAATATTCTACAAAGGCAAACCGCTGAACAAGGTGTATCAGCCGGATTTTGTTTGTTATGAAGAGATAATTGTAGAGATCAAAGCTATATCTGAGCTGAAAGGTTTGGAAGAAGTTCAACTCATAAACTACCTTAAGGCAACAGGGCTGAAGATAGGCCTCTTGTTTAACTTGGGAGCGAAATCATTCGAGCATAAACGATTCGTTTACAATCTGTGAAATCTGCGCAATCTGCGGATCATCTCATACTTAAGTTTTTTTGGATAAAAATCTTCACTGCACCGGAGTGATATCTCGATTAGTGTCTTCTCCCATGACCCAGATTATATTGTCGATAATTTCGTTTATTCTTTTTGGAGAAAGAGCGCCGATTTTTTCAATCAAACGATTTTTGTCAATTACCATGATATGAGTACCTCTTGCCAGGCTCGGCTTGGGGAGGTTTGCTTCACCTTTCTGGAGAAGGACATTCCCCGGAAGGATGGCATGTTTTGTCTGTTTTGTAAGGGGCACGACCACAACAGTACGAAATTTGCTTCGATTAATGGAATCCCTTTGAACAATTACCACGGGTCTTTTATATGCCGGCTCAGATCCTGAAGACGGGGAAAGGCTTGTCCAAAAAACATCGCCTTGACATATTACCATTTTTCCTCCTCTTCTTGTACTGAGCTTATGCCAAGCATTTCCTCGGCAAGGGCATTGTCGTAATCTGAAGAGTCTCTATCGGCGCAAACTTCATTATATAATTTTGTGATCTCCTCATCTTCAAGCGTTTTTAATCTATTATTCAATTCTTCAACAATAAATCGACTTCTGGATTTACCTCTTTTCTTTGCCCATTGGTCCACTCGCTTAAGGAAAAGGGGTGGGACAGTGATCGCAACTTTTTGGGTAGCCATAAACCACACCTCCTGAGTTATATTAATAGTATTACCAAATATATTCCATAAATATATGTTTGTCAACTGAATAGATTTTTGCATAGATGTACCGGCAATGATCTTGAAGATATATTAGACAGGATTAACCCTGGTTGGATGGTTTTCACCCCAGTGGAATAATTGCGTAATTCCACGGGGTAAAAATCCAACAGGGCAAGCAGGATACACAGGATAAAAAAATAAAGTCCGGTCAATCCTGTAAATTCTGTCAAATTTTAAATGGAGGGAAAAATGAAAAAGGCTTTAGTCTGTGGAGCAGGCGGGGCAGACAAAATCGAGCATTTTTCAAAGGTCTCAATGGGGGTGCAGATTTGTGTAAATTGTGGGTTAGAATAAATCCAGATGAATTAATATAGCCTTATCTAGTAAATCCATTTCTTTCTTTGATAATGAACCAATGAATTTTACAATCCTGCTTTTGTCCAGGGTTCGAATTTGATCAGCTTTAACTTTGGAGTTTTTCGGAAGGTTTGCTTTTCCTTTTTTTAAAAAAACCTCAAAAGGATATATTTTTTGAATATTTTTTGAAGTTACAGGTAAGATCGTCACCGTGCTTGAGAAATCATTATTTTTGTCATTCGAAACCACCACAACGGGTCGGGTTTTGGAGATCTCTTTTCCAACCACAGGGTCAAGGGATGCGAGATATATTCCCCCTCGTTTAATATTCATACCAGTCCTTCAAATCGGCTGCTTCAAACTCTTTTGTAATAGCAAGGCTTTCTTTCGCGGTAGCTCGATAACCTTCTTCTAATATTTTTTCCAGCGCTTCTTTCTCTTTTTTTTCAATTTGCTGTCTTACGGCTTCCGCGATAAATTGGCTGCGTTTCCTGGGTCCTGTAAATCTGTTTATTGCCTGAGCCAGGTCTTTTGGGATCGTGATGTTCAGTCTAACGGTTTCAGTATTCATTATACACCTGCTAACCCGGATAAGCCCGCCCTCCTGCTGAGCGGAGTAAGGCGGACGGGCCGGAAGAAATTGCCACAAAGTCACAAAGACACAAAGAAAAATTATTTGTTAAAATTCATCTTCTTCGTGTCTTGGTGTCTTGGAGGCAAATATGTTTTGCCATAAAAAGCATAAAATACATAACAAAGAACTGACAAGAAATAATTGATGTTATATAATACGTATTATAATATGTACTATAATGTGTATGTCAAGAGTTATTTCCAATGGCATTTGCTAGAAACATAATCTTTTTTATCATTGCAACCGTCCCTATTTTGTTTGCTGCGGTACATGCTTGGATCTGGTCGTTTTACACGGCATGTATTTTTGCCGCATTTTTAATTCTTTTATGGCAAAATAGAATAAACAAAGCATGGATGCCGGATAAGATTTATATTTTCGCTCTGGGGGCATTCTATTTGGTATGTTTGGTGCAGTGCCTGCCGCTTCCTTCCTCTATTCTTTCCTTTTTAAGCCCCTTTAGACACGAGGCGCTGATGCAATCCATGGCAATAATCCATGGATCCGTTGCGTGGCAATCCATAAGCTATTCCTCACGGAGGTCATTGGCCTGGTGGACGTTTTTACTGGGTCTTTTGGTGTTTTTTCTTATATTCCGGAAAACTTTTACGTCTTCAAGACATTTGAAACTTTTGATTTATATACTGCTGGGGTTGGCAGCGGTTGAGGCGTTATACGGTCTGCTCCAGGCGCTTGTCCCGACCCTTGGCGTTCTCTGGATTGATTATATTGAGGCCTATTTGGGGGATGCCCGGGGCACGTATATTAACCGGAATCATTTTGCCGGTTTTATGGAAATGATATTGCCTCTGGGTTTGGGATACACCCTGGCACTGGGCAACTGGAAGGAGAAACCGAGTTTTAAAGCATTGATGTCCACGGATCGACCTAATTTCCAGTTTTTTCTTACCATCGGGTTGGCGGTTATGGTACTGGCATTGCTGTTTTCCAAGTCCAGGGCCGGAATTACCGGGTGGGGTCTGGGCTTTTTAACCTTTGTTATATTGGTACATTCCGGAAGCAACGGAATACCCCGAAGTTTCTGGGTGATTACATCGATAATTATAGGCATGGTCGCTTTTTTCAGCTTTAGAATCGGTGTTGATCCGATTTTGGAGCGGTTTTTGAGAGTTTCCAAGGAGGCTTCGCGACTCGATTTCTGGCGCGACAGCCTGGTGGTTGTAAAGGATCACCCCTTTGGAATCGGCCTTGCAACGTTCAAGCAGGTGTTTCCGGTTTTCAATGTCTCCACCATTTCTGAAAAAACGCTCTATTATGCGCACAACGACTATCTGCAATTACTGGTTGAGGCCGGATGGATCGGCTTTGCGGCTCTTGTGGGCGGATTTTATATTTTTCTGGTTAGAAGTTTTCGCAAGGTCAGGCGCATGAGCTTGCAAGCTGATCCGCTTCGATTTTTCCTTGCCATCGGCGCCTTAAGCGGCCTTGTTTCCATAGCCTTTCACAGCTTCTTTGACTTTAACCTTCAGATGCCGGCCAACTGCGTTTACTTTGTCATGTTGATCGGAATTGTTGATGTATGTCTATGGCAGGGAGGTGAGGAAGAAGGGAAGAGGGAAAGAAGGTGAGTCCGCCACACTGATGGCGGATAAAAAGGTAGGAAGTTTGGAACATAGGGTATATGGGGAATAGAAATTGAAAAGTGTCGTCGTTAAAAGTTTGGTTACGCTGGTTCTGGCTGGGTTGTCTGCGTGGCTTATCGTCTATAACTGGCAGTATCGGACAATATATCATGAAAATTACAGGTTTGGGACAAAAGATGCGAAAAAGTTCAGACACTTTCCCCGAGCCCTTTATAATTTCGGCCTCAACGCCTGGTTTCAAAACGATTCCGATGTTGCCGCCCGATTTTTTCGCCAGACCGTATTGCAGGACATTTTTTACATGGAAGCCTGGCTAAAGCTGGCCCAGGCTGAAATTGTTCTGGGAAATTCAGACAAGGCTCAAACCATATTACAGTTTTCAAACCGTTTAACTAAAAATGTGTATCGCTGGAAATGGGATCAGATCCTTCTGGCCCACGAGTTGGGAATGCAAGAAATAGTTCTGAGTAACATCAATTTTTTAATCCATCACCACAAAAAGATACAAGATTCGTTCCAACTGCTAGACACTCACCTGGACGGAAACGCAATGCTTGCGGTTAACGTGCTGGATACGGTCAATTTGATCCCCTTTCTTAAATGGTTGATGCGCTGGGGCCGGGTGAATGATGCTCAGACTGCCTGGAGCAAGATTATTTCGGCCGGCATTCAGGATGAAGATATCCGTTTGAAATATATACACTTTCTGGTCAACAGGAAACGCGTTCCCCTGGCAGCTAAGATCTGGGGATCCAACACCGGCATTAAGGGCATGACCAATCCCGGGTTTGAGGAACAAATCACGGGCTGCGGATTTGACTGGCGGTATACCGCAAATAATAAGGACAAGTGGGCGATACGGCGGTCCATGTCCGAGGCTTTTTCCGGAACCCATAGCCTGAAGATTATGTTTGAAGGAAAGGAAAATATCTCATTTGGCCATCTGTCCCAGATCGTTCCGGTCGACTCGCGGATCCCTTACCGGCTGACCTATCGCTGGCGCAGCAAAAATATTACAACAGACCAGGGACCGTTTGTGGATGTATACGGGTACGATTGCCATGGCTTTTATGTCAAGGGCTCCATGATGCTCGGCACTCACGACTGGCGGGAACAGGATATCGAGTTTACGGTTCCTGAAGACTGCCATGCTGTGGTTGTCCGGCTGCGCCGGCAGCCCAGCCATCGGTTTGACAACAAGATTGCAGGCATTTTATGGCTGGATGATTTTAAGCTGGAAAAGCTGTAACCTTTTTGTTTTTCTTAAAAAAAGATAGACAAAACCGTCTGATTTTAGTAATTTTAATTGAGGTAAAAAATGTCTGATGAAATAATCAAATTAAGCAAAATTTCGAGAAGTAATAACGGCGGGGCAGGTAATGAGAATCTCCCCTCCACTGAACCCCGATACACTGTTTCTGAGTGGGATACCGAAGAGGTACACCTGCGCGACTACCTGGATGTTATTTTCCGTCGCAAATGGCTCATTATCAGTTTCCTGGCTCTGACCTTCATCACCACCCTTATTTTAACCCTGGCTTCTCCCAAAATTTATAAGGCATCCACATCCATTGAGGTAATGCCGCAGAACCAGAAGGTTACCAAGTTCGAAGAGGTTGTTGCCACAGAAATGCGTGCCCAGGAGTTTTATCAAACCCAGGTGGACTTGTTGCAAAACAATGCCCTTACTCTGAGGGTTATTGAAAGGCTGGAACTGGTCAAACACCCGGTTATTGTTGAAATGCTGTATGATAACGGAAATCCGGGTATTATCTCAAGGATAAGGGCATCCGTTAAAAACCTTTTAAGCGCTTTAATATCGAGTAACGAGGACAAGGAAAAGAATTCGTCTTTGATTTCCGAAGAAGCTTTGAAACAACAAGCTTTGCTTAAATTTGTTGAAGGCAATCTTGAAGTTTCCCCCAAGAGAAACTCCATGCTAATTGGCATTTCTTTCATGTCCCCGGACCGACAATTATCGCAAAGCATAGCAAATGCTTTTGTAGAAGAATTTGTCCACTGGAACATGGAGAGAAAACTCGAAGCCTCTCAACTGGCCCGCGAGTTTCTGATGAAGCAGATCGACCGGGCCAAGATCAGTCTGGAAAAAGCGGAAGAGGATTTAAACCGGTTTGGCAAACAGGCGGGTATTGTTTCCATGGATGCCAAACTAAACAGCGTCTATCGCCAGCTCGAGGAACTGAATTCAGCCCTGGCCATGGCTGAAGCCGACTTGATAGACAAGGATTCTGTTTACAAACAGGCTACTTTGGACGGACCCTCCAGTTTGCCACAGGTGATGGAAAACCAGGTAATTTCAGGCTTAAAAGGCGAATATGCCCGTCTGCGATCCGAATATGAGGATTTAACCGTTACCTTCCACGATGATTATCCTTCGGTTAAATCCTTAAAGATGAAGATGAACAGTATTGCCGACCGAATCGGTATCGAGGAACAAAAAGTATTTTTAGCAATCGAGAATCAATACAAGTCAAGTCTGCAAAAAGTCAAAACCATGCGTGCCCGTTTAGAGCATCAGAAAAAAATGGCTATTGACCTGAATGAGCGGGCAACCCAGTACAAAATTATGGCCCGGGAAGTGGAGACCAATAAAGGGATCTACCAGAGCCTGCTGGAGCGTACCAAAGAGATTGAGTCCATCATAGGGGTGTCGTCGAGCAATATACATATTGTAGACAAGGCCATGCTGCCGATTAACCCGTTTAAACCCAATGTTAAATTGAATTTGCTCCTGGCCATTGTGGTCGGTGTGATGGGCGGCATCGGGCTCGCCTTTTTCTTAGAATATTTTACCGACACCATTACCGATCCTGACGAGATTTCCGACCGTTTTCATATTCCTATTCTGGGGGTTGCGCCCCTGACCAAAACCAACGAGTTTCCGGTTGAACATACTTTTGCTAAAGATCCCCGGGCGCCCCTGTCCGAAGCCATGCGGAGTACTAAAATGTCGATCCAGCTTTCCGGGACCGCTTCCCAGGCCGGAAGTTTTTTGTTGACAAGCACCAAGCCGTCGGAAGGCAAAACAACTATGGCATCTAACCTTGCCCTGGCTTTTGCCGGAGCCGGGGAACGGGTGATCCTGGTTGATGCGGACATGCGCAAACCCAAACTCCACAAGTTTTTCCAGTGCCATGATAATGCCTTCAGCCCCGGCCTTTCGAAATTTCTGGCAGGGGTTAGCAGCAAAGGTCTGGTCTGCCGAAACGGTATATCCAACGTGTGTTTTATACCGGCAGGGCCGATTCCGCCAAACCCGGTTGAGTTGCTGGCCTCGGACCGTTTTGCAATGCTGGTAAAAACCCTGAACATGCGTTTTGATCGCGTGATTGTAGACGGGCCCCCCTATCTGGGTTTTGCCGATTCCCTGGTTATTTCGCGACAGATGGGCGGCGTAGTCCTGGTAAGCAGCATGGGTGAAACCACCCGTGACGCCTTACTTCATTTTAAAAAGAGCGTACTCAACTCCCAGGGAAAGATTTTAGGATGTATCATCAACAAGGTTAATCTCAGCAAGCGATTTGGATATCAGTCCTACTATAAATACTATAGTTATTACAGCTATGGCAGTACCAAGATTAACAAAAAGAAAAGAAAGGAACTGACAAAATAAACAAGAACCTCAATTGAGGAAGAAGTAAAAAGAAAACCCATGTATCTTACTCATTACAATTTGGAGTCCAAGCCGTTTCAGATGAGCACCG
>CAZBOB010000148.1:0-8980 GCA_964492995.1 uncultured Desulfobacteraceae bacterium
TTTTGTTACGAGTATCAAAATGGCTGAAAAGAAAAAGAAATAGCTGTTGAATGTTCGTATTGGTTTTTTATTCGATTTTAAAATAATTTGAGGAGCGGAGCGACATCATTATTCGACGTTCGACGTTCAATGTTCGATGTTGGACGTTCATCTTTAGTTCTTTTCTCAGGGCAAACGCATTTGAATCCCAATACAGGGAGAACGCTCCACGATGGCGTGTATCTCTTTCCAACCGACTGAAACTTGTGCTTAAGCACCCGTAAGCCCGAGCCGCGCCGGAGTTATTAAGAACAATTCGTCGCTAAATTATCCCATTGATTGTTTAAGTCATAATTTCATTCGGCTCGGGCTAACGCGTGCTAAAGCCCTTCAAACAGTCAGTCGGTTTCCAAGAGAAACACGCCGTCGCTACGCTGCACCAAAATACAAATCTTTTACCCTGGTTCTTTTCTCGAAACATATTGACACGCTCAGTTTAGTTTTTACCATTTTACAGGAATCCGAACCGTTTTTTTTGCCTTATTATTAAAAAGAAGGTAACCTTTCTTTTTGCCATACAGAAACAGATCTTTTGTAATTTTTACATCGGCCTTGCAGTAGTCGATAATCTCACGTATCCGTCCCTGTTTCCACCAGCGCAGGGCCTGAAGACCGTCTGCAGTCTTTTTTTCCCCCAATGTCACTCTGGCAAGGTGATCCAATGACAGTCTGTAGCCCAGACGATGATGCACTTGTTCAAGAATATCAAGTGTTGGAAGTTTTTTGAAATCAAAACCCGAATATCCGCCAAGCACTCGGAAATCAAACCGTTTGATGTTGAAACCGATAACCAGATCGAATTTTTTAAGATGATCGATGAGCGAAGAAACTTGATTATCCAAAAATTCAAAGTAGTTATCTTCCTTTGAATCATAAAGCACAACACAACTAATACCCATTAAATCAGCCCGGTTCCAACCGCCGACTTCCTGGGCGGAACGTTGCGTCTCTATGTCGAATACGCCAAAGTGAATGTTTTGCTTGGCTTTTTTTGCTTCAATTTTCGCCGGATTACTTTCTACAGCAACATTCTTCCGAAATTTCCCCTTCAAGCTTCCGGATTTTTTTTGAATCCTGGTTTCTAAATTACGAGCCATTATGATTTTTTCAAGAAGGAAATATGCAGCGGCTTTGTCAATGGGTCTGTTGCCGGAACCGCATTTTGGTGAATGCACGCAGGAAGGACAACCGGATTCACAGGGACATGCGCTGATCGTCCCAAGGGTGTTCTCAAGAAGTTTCTTGGCTCGCTTAAATGCGTATCTGCTCAGTCCTGCCCCGCCCGGAACGCCGTCGTAAATAAATACCGCAGCACCGCCGATTTGGGGATGAAACGGTGTGGAAATACCGCCAAGATCATTACGATCCGCCATTACCAGAAGCGGAAAAATACCAATGGCCGCATGTTCAATGGCATGAATTCCTCCCATAAAATGCAAATATTTTTCTTCGGCTTGTCTTTGAATCCCAAGGGGAATTTTAAACCACAGCCCATCGGTCTCAAAAATAAGGGGAGGAAGATCTAAAGGGACGATGCCCAACTTTTTTTTGGCATGTATTCGCCATTTTTCATATCCGGTTACCTGATCTGTAACTTTAAGTCGTCCAGTATAAGCTATTGTTCCACATACTTTTTTTTGTTTATATATATCCAGTATCTCGGTATTTTTATGGGATCTTACCCGGGTGTAATAATCGACCCTGGCTGCGGAGACTTTTACGGTTCTTGTATCCGGATCAAGAGTGTCCACAAGAAACGTGTCCCCTTTATGAAGATAAATGGCTCCCGGGTGGGTCTCTTTGAAGGCCCTGAACCCATCGATCTCTCCCTTGCTCTGTCCGGTTTTGCTGCTGACAATATTATACTGGCTGCCCGTTCCCCTGAGATTCACATGCCTGTGGGGCGCCCGCCGGCTGGAATAGATCTCTTTGCCGTCTTCGCTCCGTAATAGTTTACCCGTAAACTCCAGGTTCAAAGCTGTTTTTTTGACGGTTTCATGGGCCATGAACGGTTCATCGGGTTTTAGCGGCAGTTCCGCGGCCGCGCATACCAGGTGTTTTGACAGAATATCCGTATTGTATGGATTCACCACCGCAGCTTCGGGCTCCCGTTTAACAAATTCTTTGGGATGACGCATAAAATACTGATCCAGGGCGTCCTCCCCGGCAATGAGAACCAGTGCTGAATCCTGTCCGTTGCGCCCTACCCTTCCGCCTCTCTGCCACGTGGCCACAATAGAACCGGGATATCCAACCAGCAGACAAAGATCCAGATCGCCGATATCGATACCCAGTTCAAGAGCGCTCGTGGATATCACCGCCAAGAGGTCACCTTTGGCAAGCCGTGCTTCGATCTCCCTTCGTTCCTCAGAAAGGAATCCTGCACGGTAAGCGCTGATACGGTCGGCAAAAGGCCCTGACTGACTTCCCGCCCATATGGCAATCAACTCAGTCAGTTTTCTTGACTGGGTATATACAATGGTTCGCAAACCCCGATGAAGTGCTGCTTTTAGTAAAAGTATGGCGGTCTGGGCCGGCCCTTGAACCGGATTTATAAATACAAGATGCTTTGTGCCGAGGGGAGCACCGCTTTTTGTGATGGTATCGACGTTAAGCCCTGTGAGTTGTTGGGCAAGCTGGGAGGGATTGGACACCGTGGCAGAGCAAAAAATAAATGTTGGGTCCGCTCCGTAAAAGGAACATATCCTTCGAAGCCGCCTGAAAACCTGGGCCATGTGCGATCCCATAATCCCCCGGTACGTATGAACCTCATCAATCACCACCATATCAAGGTCACAAAAGAAATCGGCCCATTTACGGTGATGCGCAAGCAGTGAGAGGTGAATCATTTCAGGATTTGTTAACAGAATATTGGGCGCAGCCTCCCGTATTCGTTTGCGATGCCAGGCGGTAGTGTCTCCGTCATAAATCTCAATTGTAGGCTTTTTTATGAGCCCGTGAGTTTCCGCCATTTCTTTAAACGTACGCATTTGATCCTGAGCAAGCGCTTTTAAAGGGAAAATATAAAGGGCTTTGGATTCTTGATTTTTCAACACATTTTCCAACACGGGAAGATTGTAAATGAGGGTTTTTCCGCTTGCTGTCGGCGTTGCGACAACAAGATGCCGGCCGGATCTTATCAAATCAACGGCATCTGCCTGATGCTGGTAGAGATCATGAATTCCGGCTGATTTTATAATATATTTTATTTGTTCCGGCCACGGTTTCCCGGGTTTTGACAGGATAGGAGGATGGTCGGGTATCACCATATGATGAACCACCTGATCCCCAAGACGTTTCGAAGCAATCAACGATTGTATATATTCTTTTATGCCTTTTGTTTTACGCATGAATTTGAGGAGTCTCTCTCATCTTGTTTTATTTACTTGAAAAAATAAAAATCTAATTGTATTATGTCATAACTATTATCTTATGCCATATCGCATGACACAACCCCCTTTGCAAGAGAAAGAATTGACAGGTTATACCAAACAGATTATTGAAGGACTTCCTCCCCTCAAGGAGGCAACCGTTTATCCCACATTTTTTCCCCAGGATCTATATATATCATGATAAATCAAGTTGTTTTATTGGTTATCTTACTGTTGTTGTCCGGCTTTTTCTCTTCTGCGGAGACCGCTCTGTTTTCCATAAGCAAAACAAAAGCCCGGCACCTTGCCAAGAAAAAAACAAAGTCTTTGCTGCTGATAAAGCGTATGAAGGATGATCCTCACCGGCTCCTTTCTTCCATTCTGATCGGAAACAATTTGGTGAATGTGGGCGCTGCGGCCCTGGCAACGTCTGTAACAATTAATATGTTTCCAAATTATGCGGTGGGTATTGCCACGGGAATCATGACGTTTCTCATTCTGGTCTTTGGCGAGGTAATACCCAAATCGTTTGCCACGCGGAATAATATTTTGATCGCAAGAGTAATCATATATCCAATATACTGGTTCTCAATTTTATGTTACCCGGTTGTCATATTCCTGAATTTTATACCCAAGCTAACCGGTAAAATCAAGAAAACACCCACGGTCACGGAAGAAGAATTGATGACCTTCGTTGAAGTGGTTGAAGAAGAAGGAGAAATCAAAGAGGAAGAAAAGAAACTGATCCACAGAATTTTTGAATTCGACGATACCAATACTTCTGAAATCATGACTCCGAGAGCAGACATGTTCGTTGTTGAAGTGAATGAAGAGCCGGTTTTACAGGACATCCTCAAGTCCGGTTTTACAAGAATCCCGGTAATTGAGGATAATATTGATCATGTCATCGGCATCATCAATATAAAAGATCTCTTTTTACATGAAATAACATCAGACACCCGGATTGATGTCCGCAAAATCATGACAAAACCGTATTTTGTTCCGGAAAATAAAAAATTAGACCAGCTGCTTCATCAATTCAAAATAAGAAAGCATCACATGGCCATTGTTGTTGATGAATACGGCGGTGTGTCCGGATTGATAACCCTGGAAGACGCACTTGAAGAAATCGTGGGAGAGATCGTCGATGAAACCGATAGGGAAGAACCCCATATTGTCAAGCAAAAGGGCAAGGAATGGCGGGTTCTGGGGATGGCTGATATTGATGAGGTCAATGAAATCATAGAGATGGATATCCCGGACTCAAAGGATTATGACACGTTTTCCGGATATGTCCTAAATACAATCGGAAGAATTCCAATGGAAAAGGAACAAATACCCATTGGAACATATATTGTTACCGTGGAAGAAATGGACGGAAACAGAGTAAAAAAATACAGTGTCAAACAGCAATCATAAAGTTTAACCGAACAGTAAAAATCTTTGCCCAGAGGACCAGGTTTTTCAGGACCAAATAAAGAATAATAAGAGGTTATTATGGGGATCAGCAAAGTTATTAAAAAATATAAAATAAATGAACAGCCTAATGATTTTTCTTTTTGGCAATCAAAATCATATGAAGAGCGGCTTGATGCATTAGAGCAAATCCGAAAAGAATACAATTTATGGAAATATAATGCTGAGCAAAGATTTCAAAGAATTTATAGAGTTGTTAAACGAAAATAATGTTAAATATTTGGTGGTTGGTGGATATGCCGTCGCTCTCCACGGGCATCCACGTTATACAAAAGATCTTGATGTATGGATTGAACTATCGTCTGACAACGCAGGTAGGGTTTTACACTTTTTTATGCTTTTATGCGCATTTTCAATCTCAATATACACCTTGATCGTATTGTATTTATTGTAATATCATAATGTTAGACAAATTACAAAAAAAGTACTATACGGCAAAACAGCCGCATATTAGAAATAGGCTGCATTTTAGCCGTATTTCACATTTCAATATTAAACAAAGGTGAATACTAATACGTTGTATTGTTTATACTTTTTAACTTTGTAGCGGCAAATAGCCGTAATTAACTACGGCTATTAGGCCGTCTAATCTATGTTATGTGTCCGGAATAAACATAGGGATTTGGTAGCTATTTACCACCATATACTTTTATAGATCTGTCGAGTGATAGAAATGTTTTGGTTTATATTATCTATTTTTATTGCCTTTGGAATTATGTTTATCGGCATGGGATATACGAATATAAATTTGCTTTCTCCATCAGTATCTATATATTTAGGTGCTTTAATAATTTTTGTATCCGTTTGGGTAGGCTATAGGCATTATAAATATGAAAAGAATATTACGGGGAAATTCGAGGAACTATTCGTATATTTAGACACTCTATATAATGACATAGGTTTATTCGTGAAACAATATTACGACTCAGATGTTTCCCATAATGGTATAAAAAGTCAGGCTCTCCATGCAAGAATGGAAGAGTTTGTTCCTTTGATGGCAGGGTACAAATTACAGTTATCAAGCAAGCTTGTTTCAGAAATAGAAGCATTTTTTGACAAGCTTTTTCAATATAAAAGAAGAGTTGAAGGGGCTATTTCCTATAAACGGGATGAGACAGCATATAAACGATGGCTGGAAATAAATACTGAATTTGGTCAAAATATGCCCTCAATTCTTGATAAGATAAAGAACGTTTTAATAAAAAACACATAACATCTCACTGAACTGGACAGGCTATTAAATCGCCGAATCATCCCGCTTTGTTTTGCGGCGCTTTATGTTTTAAAAATCATATGGTGGTAGGCCCCGCCTGCCCGTTAGTTCAGCGTTGGGCGCACAGGTTCCGTCCCTAACAATTTAGAGTTGGAGGACATTTTGAAATGCCCAAAAACGACTGGTCACAATTTGTCCCGGGTTTGATTACTACCATTGTAGGAGGTTGCGTTCTTCTATTCATAGGGGCAGCGTTTACTTATTTCATGTCCGATAAATTCAAGAAGTGGTTCAAGCAATTGCTTAACAGGATGATGCTCGCATCAAAGTGGCTGATTAAAAAGCGGCACCTTATCGTTCTGCATTCCATTGTTGTTATTTTGGGGGCTGTAGTTTTTCGCATTTATTCAGATTGGATAATTCTGGCTTTCTCCTTGATTTGTTACGTGGCGGGTTTGCTAAGTTGGGGATTGATCATCGGCCGTCCGATATCATTTGGTAGGCGCAAAACAAAGTTTCTGCCCATTTCGTTGAAGCCCGGTATAGGAAATGCTTATCTCAAAAACCGTTATAATAATCCGCCTGCTGGGGATGTGCTCTTGGACAATGCGCAGTTTCAATTAGGGCCTGGTGCATTGATATTCGACACAAACGAACAGATAAGAGATTGCAGGCCGCGCAACGATGGGGGCATAGAGGTAGATATCCAATTGCCTGAGCCACAGTGTCATGTCAGGTCCGCTTATTTCCTCATTAATTCAGTCAACAGCAAGAGCATTTATGCACACAAAAATATAGGAGAGATCAGGCTTGTATTCAAAGACGCGCCCCCTATAGTTGCCGAATTGGTTTTAGGGAAAAACATACGAGAATGGTGCCCCGGAAACACTGGTGATTTTGTACGCGAAGCGTCCAGTCCTATGATAACTATGGATGTGTGGACAGGGTTGAATCAACATGGGAGAAGTGCAGTTATGGATTGCCTGCAAATACCGGTGTTCGAGTGTATGAGAAACTGTTTTCTTAAGGAAATTATCTTGGTTCACAAGCCCTTGCAACTACCGCCAGATAAAATGGGAGTCCATTTCTCTATATTTGCTTTGTCTTTAGAAATAGAACAGGGCGTGTGAATTCAGAGCGCGCCCAACATGGGCATGGAGATGGATTTTGAAAAGTTCCCGCTTTTCAAAACCACTTATGCCCGGGTTATGCGTGAAGGGTTTTTTGCCAATGACTGCGAACGATACCAATAATAGCCCTCATCAAGGCAATAAAGGTGGCGACTCGACAGTACCAGCCAAAATGCCTGTAATGCTTGCGTTATTTGATGTTTTGGGTTTTTCAAAGCGTCTAGAGGATTTCGGTATTGAGAAGGTCTTGTCTACCTACCAGAAATTAATCAACGATGCTGTCCTTATAGAACCCAATCCCTGTTTAGGCGCCAGAGATGATGGCGGCGGAGGCCGCGTTCCGACTCTGTTCACCTTGCCAGTTGAATACGCCTACTTCAGTGATACAATACTGCTGTGGGTACCTCTTGAGAAGTTGTTCGCATCGCCGTTTGTATGGCGTTGTGCCAACCTAGTCTGTGAGGCTCTCCAACTCGATGTGCCTCTCCGGGGAGCCCTAGCTCTTGGTGATGCCATCATGCACAAATCTACCAGCACATACATTGGCCCTCCTATTGTTGAAGCGGCTAAACTTGAGTCCGCACAAAAATGGATTGGAATGGCTTTCTGTTATACGGCTACTTGGTCATCTTTTTTAGCAGAACTAGATCCTAAACTAATAATTGAGTACGATGTTCCTGCCAAAGAAAGCACGGAGGAAATAGTAACGCCTGTTGTCCTTGATTGGCCTCGTCGGTGGCGCGAATTGAGCGGAAAGTCGGCAAATGAAAAACTATCGCAGATAAACGAGTCATCACCACATCCCTACTGCGACGCAACCATGGCCTTTGTTGATTATTCTGAGAAAAACCAGGATTGGTTCGGTCGTCCAGAGGAGGAAATGAAAAATAGAAAACTACGAATGCGGAAGCGAATGGGAGTCGGGCCACAGGAACATATTGATATAATAGATAAAACGTTTTAAATTCGCGTCAAATAAAAAGGGAACGGTGTCTTGAATAGTGAATAAAGGCAATTTATAGTATAATATCACCAAGTTATTCTCTCAACAAAACCTTGATTTGTGTTTATATGCAGCATGATGATGATAAGATTTCTCAGTCCCATAGATGAATCTGGCTGTTCACTGAAATGGCAAATTAAGCGGTTGTATTCGTCAGGTGTGAGGAACTGAGGGACTGTTTTTTCAATTTTTGGATATGGTATGCCGGTGGCGATATTTTTTGGTGTGTGCTGATGAAGCGTCAAAAAGTGGAAAAATTGTCTGAGCGTCCAGACCCGGGACTTTCTGACGTGGACTGAGGGTTCTTTATAATCAGCGACAAAATTAATCAGATGCCGGTATGTAATCTTTTTTACTGACCGGATTTTTATAGTTATTAGAAAGTCTTCGAATTCATCGATTCGGCCACTGAGAGCTTGGATAGACCGAATTGAAAAATCTGCCAACTGGCAATAATCTAAAAACTGTTTGCAATAGCGATGAAGTATGATGGCAACTCTCCGTTTTCATTGGATCATGCTTCATCATTAAACGCCTATTAATAAAAGGCAAACTGCGCTAACTGAGGGGTTTGTTGGTTATGTGCGAGTAACATTATTAAAAACATAGGATATTAGATCGTGAAACTTCCTGATACAGTTGATGATTTAAATGCTCTTATTCGGAATGAAGTCCAGGAGAGTTTGCATTTAGACCTAAAATCTGCAATTGATAATTTTGGGAGCAAAATTTGGTGCACGAGCGCCCC
>CAZBOB010000149.1:0-8948 GCA_964492995.1 uncultured Desulfobacteraceae bacterium
TAAACACCCATTAATAAAAGGCAAACTGCGCTAACTGCGGGGTTTGTTGGTTAGGCAGTCGGGTGTTAAACGACGATAGAATGATAATCACTTGATCTGATTTTCAATTTTTGCGATTCTTGAGCATGATTTTGTATTTTTCCTTGGTGTTCCGGGTCACATGAGAACTTTGAATACTTCAAGAAAGTGATGTGAAGCTGAAATCACAGCATCCGGGAGGTTTGAGATCATGGCAAAGAAGATTCAGTTTGACGATTCTAGGGCTCGCAGCTATCGCAAGCGTCTGGAGGTGCTCGCCTTCCGCTCCGACGATCCGATTTGCTTTCGTAAATCCTGGGGGGAGCAGGACGTTCGTGGGGACGGGTGGGTGATCGTTCCCCTATCCGACACAGGGGAAGCGTCCCATGACATATATGGGATCGATGCGGAAGTCTTCGCAGCAACCTACGAGCCTTCACCGTCCCTGCGACCCAACCGCTATCGGAAGAAGGAAACGGTTCGAGCATACCAACCTGGTGACGCTTTCGAGGTCGATACCGTGCTTCAGGACGGGCACGTAGAGGTCGTGGGGTCCCGAACCGATTCCTACGACGCTTGGATCGTGCGCGCACCGAGCGGTGAGATCTATCCGATCGAGGATGCCGAGTTTAGGCGCGCCTACGTCGAGATCCTTGAGCGTACCGACGGTTACCGGATCAGGACACGTGACGAGCACTGGGCTGCCGATGGCACGCCAAAGCGCATACTCGCGCTCGATGGAGGGGGCGTACGCGGAATCCTCACCATCGGCTATCTCGAGCGCATCGAGGAACTCCTTCGGGCACGCCACGGCGGGTCCGAGGACTTCCGCCTTAGCCACTACTTCGATCTCATCGCCGGTACGTCGACGGGCGCAATAATTGCTGCTTGCCTGGCCAAAGGCATGCAGGTCGGGGAAGTACGAAAGCTGTACGAGAGCCTTGCGGATTCCGTTTTCAAACCCTTGTTCTTTCGACGAGGAATATTGCGCGTCCGGTACAGTGCCAAAGGGTTGAGGGATCTCCTCAAGGAGGTCTTCCAGAATAACACGATGGGTAGCCTTTCGCTGCAGACCGGACTCCTTGTTGTGGCCAAACGCCTGGACACGGGCAGCACCTGGCCCATGTCCAACAACCCGGGGAACCGGTTCTTCACCGCCGGGCCGAACGACACATTCTTTTCCAACGAGGACTACCCGCTGCGGTCCGTCATTCGAGCGAGCACGGCCGCTCCAAGCTTCTTTACGCCCGAGTTCATCGAGATCTCGCGGGAAGGAGAACGACCGCACGGAGAGTTCGTTGACGGCGGCGTGAGTCCGCACAATAATCCGGCGCTACTTGCGCTTCAACTCGTAACTGTCAAAGGCTTTGGAGCGTGTTGGCCGTTGGATCCCGATAAACTTTTGTTGGTATCCGTGGGCACGGGCTCTGCCCAGCCGGGAACCTCGAAAAGCTGGTTAGCGGCCCAACACGCCATCAAGTCGCTTCTTTCCTTGATGGACGACTGTGCTGAATCGGTCGAAACCATCCTGCAGTGGCTTTCAAACAGTCCGACCGCTCGGCACATCGACGCAGCGATGAATGACCTCGCCCCTGAGCTCCTGGCGGAGCGTTCCCTGCTCCAGTACCTGCGCTACAACGTCCAGCTCGATAGCCGCTGGTTGAATGAGAACCTCGAGAAGCGCATGGCCGATCACGACGTCCGAAAGCTGCATGCGATGGATCGGCCGGAGAACATGCCATTGTTGGCCGAGCTCGGTGTTCAAGCGGCGAAACGGCAGATTGAGGATCACCATTTTCCACCTGGCTTTGACTTGGGCGAATGATGTGGAGGCACCCTCCAGATACGGCTAGTCTGGGGACCTTGAAAAAGTGCACACGCAAGTTACCAGGGAATGATAGGGGGACTTGGAGAAACCGCCTAACAAATCGCTCAACCGGAGCGGCGGATTGGCGCGGATTCAAAATTGACAATCGGTGGTCGCCGCCTGGTTAGCTCAGTCCGTTATGCTATAAGAGATTGGGTTTCGGCGTTGATCTGACCGAAGTCTAAGGTCTGCTTATCATATTTTATGAGCGCATACAAACGGGGGACCATATTATGAAGACAAGTGCCAAGGTGTTTGTGAGCTATGCTCGCGAGGATGCGAACTTCGTCAAGCCGCTCCGACAAAGGTTAAAGTTTCTGAAGGATGAGTATTCAATTGAAGACTGGTTGGACCAAAAGCTTGTGGCTGGTCAGGAGTGGAGTACTGAGATTGCAAATAAACTTGAGTCGGCAGACATTGTCCTATTATTGGTAAGCCCTGCTTTCCGCGACTCCCACTTTATCACTTGCAATGAATTACCCATTGCGTTGAAGAAAAAGAAGGACGAAGGGGCTCTAATTATAGCTATTCTTTTGCGGCCCGCAGGTTGGGAGAATTACAAAACACTCAACTGGCTCGAGGCTTTGCCATTGAACCAGGCTGGACGATTGCTTCCGGTTTGCAACTGGCAGAAGCGAGACAATGCATGGGAGGCAGTCTACACTGGACTAAAAAAGTCCTTGGATCGCTTTGGACTTCTGGGGAGGATGGAGCAGGACTTGGGGACGTCTGTGAGAGTCATTAAGGCTGGTGCCCAATTTTGTCCACGCTACTCGGGCAAGGAGATTATCGCTTTCAATCGTATAACGGATTTCTGGAGTGCTGACCCTACTTTACAAGAGGGACGCCTCGTCTCCATAGAGGGCACCCTCTCCCGCTATGCACCATTAGTCATTGCCCCACCATCGACCAAGCGGGAGATGCATCTTGCGTTTCGTACGAAGTTGGCTGAAGGGCTACCAGAGGAACGCGAGGGAAGAGTAAACGCAATGCTTTCCTTTACTGCAGGTCAGATGGTCTGGCGACTCCAATTGCCACAGATTCAATCAGAATACCTTGGGCTCTACCACTCTATTGTACGAAATTCCGTGCCGATTTTCGTAACCCATAATTACTTCCGAAATTTCGTAGACCCCCTTTTTCTTAAAGAAAGCAGGAACACACTTGAGGCTCGGGTCATAGGAAGGGTCACGCAACTACAAAATGATTTCGTGAACGCATTCACGGACGAATCGCTACTTGGCACAACCATCATCAGACCAAAAATTATTAGTATCCGAAACCGGCCCAACTACGGTCTGATCATTGATGGTGAAGATACAAGCATCGATAAACTTGGCCACACTCGATACCTCGATGGTGATATCTGGGTAGCCCTTCGATGGCAGGGCAAGCGTCTTTTCCATAGCCGGTTCTGTGATATATCGGACGACGCAGATATTGCACAACAAACGCAGGCACTCAAGCAAGATATTGACAAACAGTGCCCGGGGCATGAAGTAATCCTCCAATTTGACCAGGTGAATCCTAGACTTCTAGGTAAGCAGGCTCTAAATATAGAGGAACTCGTCAACCAGATGTTTTAAGTTCATGGTATGCAGCGCGTGAAGCAGTAGTGCCTGCAAAGCCCCGAAATAAAGAATACAGGATATGGAGATAGGACATAACCTCTAAGGATTGACACGACCTGCAAGGTCGCATTCAATCTATTGTTCAAGAAGCCCGGTAGTTGATTAGATTTTTCTGTAAGGGTATTGCTTCGATGATCTGAGTGAGGGAGGCACCCCTGAATCGATAAAATTCGGGGTGCCGGAGATGAACAGAGGCTTTCTATCGATAAAAAGACATAGTTTTGAAGAAAAAGTTATCGGTATTCGGAGCCAAAAGTCGGATTAAGGCGTAGCTATCCTGTGCCGCTTCAACCAGAGATCGGCAGCCTGTTCAATTTGGGTAAAATAGTATTTGCAGGTTTTCAGCTACCTTGAATCTGCCAATACTATTTTGAACGGCAACAGTGACACCCGGAACACCAGACTCCCGCCGCAACTGGTGCAGATCATCGGCTCAGGAGGTTCGAGCACTGTTTTGGGTGTAACGATATCAAACCCAAACGCCAGTTCAATCAGGGCTGAGATCTTTTCCAACGGGACTGAAGATCCCGGGTGCAGGAATCCGTAATAACGAACTTTCATGAACCCGGTGGGCAGCACGTGCTGAAGAAAACGGCGCAAAAACTCCATGACGTCTAACGCCATGGTGCGCCAGCGGTTGCTTTTATTTTTACGGTATTTAAAAAAGACCTTTCGATCTTCGATTTTTACGATGCGGCTGTTTGAAATGGCCACTTTAAAAACATAGGGAGCGAGGTATTTGATACTCTGCTCGCCGGTACCGATGGCCTGACAGTTAACGACCCATTTCTGATTCCAGACATCGGAGGGAATTTGGGGATAAAGTTTGCTCTTTTTCATAATGTTGCGGAATTTGGCCTTGAAGATTTTTGACATGGCCTTGACGGGCAGAAAAAAATCGATTCGAGAGCAGTGCCATTTGCCGTCGGTTCTCGATAATGCACCCCCCGGGACGATATAATGGATGTGTGGATGATAGGGTATTTGTCGTCCCCAGGTGTGCAGTACCCCGAAGAATCCGGGCATGTCTCCACCGATGTATTTTTGATCGGCGGCCAGTTTTTTAATTGTCTGTGAAGAGGCGGCAAACATGGCCGAGTAGCACACCTGCTGGTGACTGCGGATGAAGCGTCTGAGGTTTTGTGGTACGGTAAAGGTGGTCATGAAATGATGTCCGGGTAATTAGCGGCTCTGGGGTCGGACCGAGATAATAAGCTGAAAAAATTAATAAAACAATAAAAATTAAGGTGATTTTTGGGGCTTAGAACAACGATTTTAATGGTAAAAAGGCGGGTTTAAGGTTGATCCGCTAACTTGGTCTACTTATGGCAAGAGCAAACCGATACTACATACCGGGGCTGATTTGGCACATAACCCATCGATGTCATAAGAAGGAGTTCTTACTGAAATTCGCAAGGGACCGGCAGCGATGGCTAAGATGGCTGTTTGAATCAAAAAAGCGCTTTGGAACCCGGATATTGAACTACACTGTTACCTCGAATCACATTCATTTGCTTGTTCAAGATGACGGTAGCAGAGATACACTGCCCAAGACAATACAATTGACCGCCAGCCGCACCGCGCAGGAATATAACATAAGGAAAAGTCGAAAGGGTGCGTTTTGGGAGGATCGGTATCATGCGACCGCCGTGCAGGATGATGATCATCTTATTCGTTGTATGGTTTATATCGACTTAAATATGGTCAGAGCTGGTGTTGTTAATCATCCATCGGAATGGCCTTTTAGCGGCTATAATGAAATACTAACACCTCCCCGGAAATATTCTTTAATCGACCGTCGGCGGCTATTGTCCCTGTTTGGATTTGACGACAGTGACATGTTCAGTAAGGTTTACCAGGGCTGGGTGGAAGATATACTCCGCACCAGCGGCCATAGCCGCGAGGCAAAATGGACACAGAGTATCGCCGTTGGCAGCAAGTCTTTTGTGGAAGGCATAAAGGATAAACTTGGATTCAGGGCTGTCGGTAGAAAGGTTGTCGGCACGAAAGATGGGTATGAACTCAAAGAGAACATGGCTTCTTACAGCGCTGATTTTGGTACTAAAATGAGCACTTTAAGATCAGAGAACAGCTATAAATGGCGCGTTTGTGAAGTAAATTCAATATAGTATCTCGGTCCGACCCGAAAGCTAGGTGGAGATTTCCTGTTGCCGTTTCTCGTTCCGATCGTCGAGGCTTGTACTTACTTCCTAAGATTCCGTTGCTTGACTTCCCCTCAGGTTGCAACGTTGATGGAGAAGGAGCATAAGAAAGCGATTACTGAACCGGGACAAGCAGAGTGGATAGGGCAAACCTTCGTCATGGTGGAGTGTCCAAGAGGGTGATATCAGTAAGATCGGGGTCAAACCTCGATCAGTGATTAGAATCTTTTAATGTAAATTATATCCAATGGTTGTATTGATAGGGTGGATGGCTTGTTGGTAATATTAATCACAAATAACGGTTTGACCCTATAACCCACGAAAGGTATGGAAAAGAGCCAAAGCTTTCCTCTCGGCAAATCGTTTCCTTTGATATTACAGGTACGGCTTTAGCACTAACCAAAGCCAAAGAAAAGGAAAACGTGAAAGGGGACCTCATTGCATTTCTGTCACCGATTCAATTATACGACACAAAATGTCTTTATGATGTAGCCATTCATAAAGTGAAGAAAGTGGGTGGGAAAATGGACGACAATGGAAACCTACCATATAAACCATTCATGGAACGTTTGGACACCTATATATATGTGAAGAATGGTTACTCGGTCTTGACACACTTGGTTCCCTTTTCAATTGCAGCATTGCTTCTACTTACGCTTTCGGTCCCATCGACCAATATGCTCTTAAAGCTTGCAACATTGTTACAGAAACCCAATTGGGCATGGTTGCCAGCTGCATTACTTACCGCTGTAACTGCATTTGTGTACCTTATCACCCTTAACCTCCAGATACGTCAAGGATATCCTTGGTCAGATCATGTTCTTCGTAGGACTATTTTCACATCCCTCACCTATGTCACCCTCTGTTCCCTTATGGCTTATGCAATGCTAAAGTCCGCACCATCGGGAGAAATAACATTTGGAAGTATTTGGGCATGCATTTTGATTTCATTGCTTTCCCTTACTGGTATTGGCTGGAAAGGCCCCGATTCCTGGGTTAAGTTGCTAGATGCCAGGTATCCAAACTATTCAGATTTCCGTCTTTATTCTAAGAAATTATCGCAAGTTTTGCAACGAGTACAGAGTAAAACGCAAGGAGATAGGGCTGATGTACAGGATTTCTATGAGGCAGCCAAGAATTTGCGTGCCAGTATAGAGAAGAACCTCGTAATAGAGCCCAAGTGGGCAAGAGGCAATCTACAAAAAGCCAGTAAAGCACTACATACCTTAGTGGACGAAATTGATAAACATTTCCCCCCTGACAATGCGGATGCTCTTATGGATTTTGTGGCTGTCTGTAGATGCCAAAAAGCGGTCCAGTACGAACAATTCGTCGCAGCCCTGAGAACATTAGGCATGTATTTTGGTGATCTTAAATGCGAGGATCCATAATAGAGGAGGTTACCATGAGATTCAAAAATTATATTAAATTGTTGGCACTGACATTCACCCCTAAGACTTGTAGGTCTATTCTGGATTGGACACCATTTCAGGGTGGTGACACGCTTAATAAAATCATCGATGATCACAATGCCAGTTGTTTAAAGTGCTACAAAAGAACTGGACTGCTACCAGAATTAGTTGAGAAATATGTTGAGGAATCTGGAGAGGGTATTTCTGTTGATTTGCGTGATCTATCTAAGGTGGACAAATTGCGTAGCTATGATTTTGCCGTTATCCGCATTTTACTTTTTGATCTTGACTCCATTGGGAGTGAGACTTCAGAGCTAAATATCATCAGAAACTTGCTATTGTTAAGTCTAGGAAGGCAATTTCAATGGTACTACTTGCTCCAAGTGTCACATTCCTCAGGATGGGCGTCACGAGCTAGCGAATTTCTTGGACTACCGGTTCTGCCTACTAAACCAGAAATCCTACCAAATCAGGATGCATTCAAAGACTTTCTTATGCGGCTTTGCAAAGCATATCAAGATAACCTCATAGTATTGGGGCAACCTCCCAGCCCGTCCCTTGGTACAATTGGTCCAACGGATAAGTTGGCCAGTCGGATATATCGCTCAGCCATACGAAGAATGGCGAACGAAATTCGCGATGCTACCATTGTACGAGACTTGTCTAAAACAGATGCTAAGAACCTGGCGCGTCAAGTATCATTGCAGGAATTCACTCTTGCACGAATCGCGGCGCAAGTTAGGATGCAAACCGGTAACCAAGTAATCGTAGACGCTTTACGTGAGCCAGTCATTAACATGCAGATCGAGCCAACTATACCATTTAAAGACATGAGAAAGGTAAGTCTCGTAACTCTTCAACTCAATCGTACCATACGCGGACTGCCAGCGGAGCAGCGGAAGCTTTTAAGTGATCTAGGTGTTGAGGGTAAAAGATTTGTGGCAGTACATGCAAATAGGGAAGGTATTTGGAATACATTAGATAGCTTGAAGGGAACAGTCAATGCCACCAAGTTTTCCGCAGTGGTGCCTCATGGTTTCAAAATATAGGAATAGAAGAGGGGATATCCCATAAATTTGTCTAAATGAATGGGGTCACCCATTAAAGGTCGGGTCAAGAGAAAAAACACCTCCCCGATGCAAAAAATATACTTTTTTCGCTTGGCCCTTGATGGATTCGCAAAAAGCCCGAATTTGGAAACTGATATTGTAGCTAAAGTTAAATATTCCGGACTTTTTACGAATCCATCAACTTTACGCAACAGCACGACCTTGCTTTAGCCTCTTTTCGCATCCGTTATTTCTTTTTTATCGGTTTTCGGTCACATACTGATCCGCACCAGTCACCCATCAGGTTCAAGGCGATTGTATTTTAGGCAAAATGTATGTGCTGCATGCACAATGCTTAAAATACGGCCCCTGGTCCATTCGGACCCCAGAAAATCTTCGGTGCCCCTCCAGAGGCGGGTAAACATACCGTGTTCAATTGTTTTTATCACAAATCTTATGGTTATTAGCCAACCCCTTGTGGACTCACGGCATAGGCGAATCAAGATCTAAACAACGTTTTCCGGCTGTTGGTGGGCGTTGCAGTTGCCAATCAAACCTTGTGGTTTTATGCCAACCCCATTGCCGGTTCGCTGCTACGCCCAAAATTCAAAACAAATAATGCTAACGCATCATACCTCCCTTAAAATTTTTCCATGGTTTAACTGCTCTTTGTTTCTGATAACAAGGCCATGATCTTTTGTTATTTGGGTGCGGCAGATACCAATCAAAGCTTGTGGTTATACCAACACCAAAGTCTGAACCTACCCCAAAATAGTGGACACACCGAATAGCAAAATTATATAAGAGAG
>CAZBOB010000150.1:0-8870 GCA_964492995.1 uncultured Desulfobacteraceae bacterium
GGCGGTATAATCGCGGATCTTGTGTATGGCTTCCAGAATATCGTCCAAATAAAGGCGGGGATCCCTATGCATAGACGATCTCCCTTTCGATTATCGGCTTAAGGCGAGGCTTCACCGTGTCCGCCATAACCAAATCCACCGGACGCTTTAGAACCTCCTCCAAACGGAACTTAAGGTCCATGTAGTGGTCGAATGTCGGCTCAGCCAACTCCACGATAATATCCACATCGCTTTCAGGACCTTCATCGCCTTTGGCAAATGATCCGAAGACGCCAATACGCTGTACGGTGAATCTATCGGCCAGTTCGGATTGAATTCCTCTGATGATCCGCAAAACGTCGACTTTATCCTTTAATTTTTTCATCTGATTTTTCCCCATGCTATATCATTTCGGGAACCTTTGGCATATAGGTGACATATTGATTTAATCTCAGGATTTACTGTGTTCTTATTGGCGGTTCCCAATTGCTTATGATCGCTCTCAAAAGAATGAATTCAAGCAGTGATCAATACAAATAATCACAATATTTCAAGATGTTGTTAACCAGATGGACTTTAGCCCGGTTTTTTTGGGTTGGGAACGTCCTTAAGTTATCGGACATATTGTGAAGCGGCAACAGGTGATCATCAAGACAGGAGAATCAAGGGGCGTTCCCGATATTCTCCCTGCTTAAACAAGCTCTGATGGTCTATAATTGAATATGTATAAAAAATCAATGAAAATGATCAGGTGATTCAATATGTTACAAAATAGGTATGTTAGGGATGGTAAAATTGTGTAGTTTTTACACGGCATGATTTGGGTTGCATATATGAGTAGGGTCAAACCTTGATCATTGATTAGTGTAAATTATTATACGATATCAAGGTGTTGTTGACCACTTTTACCTATTTTTCATCTGTTCATGTGACTTTCGGAACGCCCATTAAATTATAATTTTCTTGTCACCTTTTAAATTTATTTAAAAAATCACTTCACCCACTCTTATCCAGAACATAACTCATCCAACTTATAAAGTGTCTAACCCGCCACAATGCATCGGCGGACAAGAGTAAACTAACGTTAAAAACATATATCAGGGACCAGGGTTCTGGGTTCTGAGTTCAGGGTTCAAGGTGTCAGGTGTCAGGATACTAATGCAACCACCTTGGTGAGTTCAAACTGTTTCTCGATCCCTATTATCCGCGTTCATCCGTGTCCAAACTCTTTGTGTTTGGGGACGTGAGTGTTTAAAAATTGAACGTTTCACCCTATTTGAGCGAAAGTCGAGGATGCCCCCCCGGTGAAATAGGCTTCGCATTTCACAGGGCAGGCAGATTCCCCCGATAACGGGATCTTCGTTTCACTACGAAAGGCGTCACGGGTGAAGCCGTAGTAAACTACTGCGAACCCGTGACAACACAGAAGATGGGGTATCATCGGGTTTCCCACAGGGTAAACAAAATCGAGCAAAAATAAAAGAATTCATATATCTCACTGGTGGTAGAAATATTAAAATGTCGTCGAATCATCGAAAGACTCATTGAAATAAATATATTATGATCGTTCTCGGTTTTGTTTACGGTCAATTAGGGTTTCACTATATGTCTGCACCAGATCAGCGATGTAGGAGAGCCCCGGGCCAGGTCGAAAATGAGGAACAATATTAATTGGATAAAAAAATACTCTTGTAAATTCAAAGACATGCATACACAATTAGGCCTGAACAATCAAGACTAAATTTTACCTATAAAATTCCCGTAAAAATTAGGTATTGTCGACGAATGATCGAAGGAAAGTATGCCCTTATGATATACGAAAACACAAAATGCTTAAAATAATATCGAGCTTTGATCAATAGCAGTAAAACGTAACGGCGCAGATCACCAGCGGCTGAAGCGGAAGGTAGGCCGTCTGGTGAATCTGTCTTGTTCAGCTTGGGCAGGTCTGCCTCACAACGCAGAGGCGAGGACTCGTTCGACCGCATCCCACAGGCTATGGATCGAAACCGGTTTCTCCAGGAGTGGAACGCCGTACTCCTTCGCGGCTGCCGTGACCGCCTCCGTCACATTGCCGGTGCAGATAATGAAGTGTGCTCGCAAGCGATCGTTCTCCTGAACGGCTTGGCGAAGGAACGAGATTCCATCCCTAACCGGCATGTCAACATCCGTAACGATCGCATTGAAGAACCGGTGCCGAATGGCCTCGAGTGCCGCCTCGCCGTTCTCCGCGGTTGTGACTTGTCCGTACCTACCGAGCGATCGTTCCAGCAGTTTCTGGACTGCTGCGTCGTCCTCTACTACGAGCAGGTGGTTCTCCCATATCTCTGGAAGCGATCGTATCCGATCAGTCAGGTCTGCCTCAGCGGCAATGCTTGAGATATACTCCTCGATTCGTTTCTTATGGGCCTGAATTGTGGCTGCCATGTATTGGAAATTGGCAGAGATCGCCATACATGAGTTGATCACGTAAAGAAATATATCATTCCACTCAGACGACTCCAATGTTACGATCGCCTCAAGAATATCGTGCTCGGCCACGCTGTTGTTCTTGATCTTCTCGTGAAGCGCGTGAAGTAGGTCTTCCACACGTGATCTCGTCACAGGATCAACCAATATCGCGGAGGCTGGAGACTTCTCTTGTTCTCTAATCAGTTCTGCCGCACTGCCCATGAGATGGTAATGCCACGCCTCATCCTCGGCCAAGCGCTTCAAGAACGCGGAAAGAGTACCCGATGCTACCCCACTCTCTGCAGCTGCGGAATAGACAGAGCACGCCAAGTCCTCCACGTGTCGAAGCCATGTAATCACATCTTGGAGCGTCATTGTTCTTGATCTGCTTTGCCGAACATTAATATTAAATAGACATCTATTTTTGATGCCAAGTGATAACATTCGAGATCTCAATCAAACTTACATAAAATATTCCTTAAATTCAACAAAACAAATAATTCTACATAATATTATTGTGTTTCATTGACCTTCCTTTTTTTCACCCAATTGTGCGTGATCCTTGGTCGCGGTAGGAATGTGGGTTGCCCCACACCCCCCGCCCAGATCCCGGCGTGCGCTACTAACGCACCGGGCTCCTGCCTCAGGTATTAACGCCAAACCGCTTAGTGGACTTTAGGTACGCCCCTTAGATTATAAGTTTCTCGTTAATCTTTAGATTTACTTGGCAAAATTAATCCTGAATGTCGTGCCTGTCCCGTAAGTCCTTGGGGACGTTGATGCAGAACGTGCCTTACGCTCTCTTGAAACCCTGGACGATCATACAATTCTGATTTTTGGCCTCTCGTTCATTCTTAGAAAACGTCCTGACTATATTGACTTAATCCCCATTTTTGAAAATTGTGGAATTCAGGGTCGCATCTTAACGGGCTGTTGCCCAAATCACTTTTCGCTTGGCTCTGGAACGTTTTTTGATAAATCTAAGGCTCGCTCCAGGCGATTCCAAAACTCGCCCTTCGGGCTCAAACAGTTGAAATCGCTTTTCTTTCACTTCGCCAAGATTTATGAATAAAAAACGTTTCAATGAGCGCTCAAAGAGATTTTCGTTTGGGCAACAGCCCGTTAATTATTAATTATTCACTTTTGGTGTCGATTTGTGGTGCTTTACGGGACATCCTAAATTTATAAGTTTCTATTTTTCCTCAGTACTTTCATCTATCTTTTTAAATCGATCCGCCTGTTGTTGCCGGGCCTTATCGATATCTTTTTTCATCTGGTCCATTCGATCAATGTTTTTCTTTCCGGTGAACTCCTTAACCGTATCATCCACCTGCTCGCGAGTCTCAGTCCCTTCACAGCCCGCAATGGCCAAAAAGGCGAATAAAACAAGAACCAGCGTCAAATTTTTGCACTCTTTTACTACCCAGGTCATGGCGTTCTCCTTTTTTCTTAGCGGACGTTCGTGTTGAACGTGTACAACCTATTAATACAATATTTTTGAAAATTGAACGTTTCACTTATGTCTGCACCAGATCAGCGATGTAGGACGGCCCCGGTCAGAATGAGAATGAGTGAATGGGGTCAAACCTTGATCATTGATTAGTGTAAATTATTATACGATATCAAGGTGTTGTTGACCACTTTTACCTATTTTTCATCTGTTCATGTGACTTTCGGAACGCCCATTAAATTATAAGTTTCTTGTCACCTTTTAAATTTATTTAAAAAATCACTTCATCCACTCTTATCCAAAACATAAGTCATACAAAGATCTACGCTTCGCTTCGACATTCAGCGTTCAGGGTTCCCTAGTTAAATTCGCTGCGCTCCTTTTCTGCGAAAAATTTAACAGGGCAAGCAGTGTTCAGGATACTATGCTCTGGGTTAAGCTGAAAAATTCTCGCTTCCTATAATATTAACTCAGACAAGCGTTAACAAAATCCCAATTGATCAGGTTCTCGACAAAAGCACTCAGATAGTCAGGCCTCCTGTTTTGATAGTCCAAATAGTATGCATGTTCCCAAACATCCACAACCAAAAGCGGCGTTGTGCCATGCGCGATGGGTGTGTCCGCATTTGTGGTTTTGGTAATCTTCAACGCATCATCTTTCAAAACCAACCATGCCCACCCACTGCCGAACTGCGTGACACCGGCATTTTTAAATTCCTCGACAAACTTTTCATAGCTCCCAAAATCTGTGTTAATCTTTTCTGCAATGGGGCCATAGGGAGGCCCACCTCCACTTGGTTTCATGCACTGCCAGTAAAACGTATGGTTCCAGACCTGGGCCGCGTTATTGAATATTCCAACTCTGGAAGCATCTCCCGCGGTTTTCTTGATAATATCTTTAATACGTTCTTTAGCCAGTTCTGTCCCTTCAATCAGTTTGTTTGCATTTACAACATAGGCGTTGTGATGTTTTCCGTAATGAAACTCCAGAGTCTTTTCACTGACATAGGGCGCTAACGCATTTTTTGCGTAGGGCAGTTCAGGTAAAATAATGGCCATGTTGTCACCTCCTTATCTTGTGAATCTCTTAATTGTTCGGGCCTTTGGGACCACAAATGAACGCAAATGAACACATATTTTATTCACCGCCCGCTCCCAGGCTCGCTCGAGGCTCAGAGAGCACAGAGTATTTGATTTCTTTATTCTTTCTGCTGACCCCGGTTAAATGATTTTCAAATTTAACAGGGCAGGGTGGTCAGAAAAGATAAAACACACGCCCTGCGGGCAAACGCAATTCAATTTTTCTCTTTAAATCTTCATGAGTTGACAGCATCTTCCGAAGCTGGGTAAAGGCTCTCATGATCTGGATGTTAACATGAATCGCGCGTTTACTCCGTAATACACTGGAAAGCCCCAGTTAAACAGGCTGTGCCCCGGTTAAATAGGCTTCGCATTTAACGGGGTAAACATGGCAACGCCTTGTTCGGTAAAAGCCATGGGCTTATACCTCAAGCCCATTTTATCTCCATTGGAGGTGCCAAATTGGCACCTCCAATTCTCCAACTCTTTTTTAGACAGTTCAAACATAAAATCATTGGGGAATCGGTCAATATTACGCCTAACAGCCCTTTTTAAAATTTTCGTTTCAACATCATAAAGCTCTGCCAGGTCCCTGTCCAGCATCACCTTAATACCGCGTATGAGGTAAATTTTGCTCGCAATGAGTTCGATCGGTACCAACGTTTTCATTTTGTTTCTCGATCCCCAATATCCGCGTTCATCCGTGTCCAAACTCTTTGTCTTTGGGGACGTGAGTGTTTAAAAATTGAGGGTTTCACTATATGTCCGCCCCAGGTCAGCGATGTAGGACGGCCCCGGGCCAGGATGAGAATGAGAATCAATATCAATTGGATAAAAAATATTCTTGTAAATTCAAAGACATGCATACACGATTAGAACTTCACAATCAAGACTAAATTTTACCTATAAAATTTCTGTAAAAATTAGGTATTGTCGTCGAATGATCGAACGAATACTCGAAGGAAAGTATGCCCTTATGACATACGAAAACACAAGGTGCTTAAAATAATATCGAGCTTTGATCAATTGCAGGTATCAAAGGTTCGCCCGACATTTGAATATAGGAGATAGCCCAATTCAGGTCGGAAACTTGTGTTATGATTTTATTTGTTTTGAAATACAGGTTTACGCTTTTCCAGAAAAGCTAAAACCCCTTCCATTGAGTCCCCAGTTGCTGCCGCTAATCCTAAAGCGTTAGCCTCGTTCGATAGTGCTTCAGTTTTAGACATTTCCAAACCTTCCAATATCGAATTCATGCACAGGCGCACGGCAACTCCAGACTTTTCAATTATCCTTTTAGCGTATGACTCAGCAGTTGGCATCAAGTCACCTTTTGGTACTACGTAATTCACTAAACCCATTCTATATGCCTCCTGCGCGTCTATCATCTCCCCTGTTAGAATCATCTCCATAGCCTTTTTCCGTCCCACCTGTACAGGGAGGCGCACTGTTCCACCCCAGCAAGGATTGAATCCCAAATTTATCTCCGGCTGGCCAATACGTGCGTTTTCACTGGCGATGGCCAGATGGCAAGCCTGAATAATTTCTGATCCCCCTCCCAAGGCATAGCCGTTAACAGCGGCAATAACGGGTTTCCCGAGATTCTCAATTGTAGTTACAAACCTTTGTCCTTTCAACGCGAACTCCTCTCTGGCAGCCATTGGTCCTTTTTCTAAATTAGTTTTAATTTCATTGATATCTGCACCAGCTATGAACGCTTTTTCACCACTGCCTGTCAGAATAACTACTCGAACAGAATCATTTTCTTTTGCATTGGCAAAAGCATGAGCTAATTCCTTTACGGTGGAAGCATTCAGGGCATTCATTGCCTTGGGGCGGTTAATTGTTATTTTTGCAATGCCATCCACCACCTCATAAAGTATATTGCTGTATTCCATGTTGACCTCCTTCTTTACTATTCGAATTAATAGCTATGTGAATCATGATATGACTGATTCTAAATCGGCCGATCAAAATTTGTCCTTCAAACTTTTGATATATTGAGTTAACTTTATGAAAATCGAGCTTGCCAAAACCTGTGCTTGCCAAAAGCAACTATTTGGATATCACATGCCTTTCATTTTAAAAGCATAAAGGATATTGAAAATCTTTGCGGCTATTAAACTCAATCGAAAAGTCATCCTGCTCAGTTATTCCAGCATCCCCTGAATCATCTTTTCATATTCCGGGAAATACTGGCCGATTACTGAAAGTTCGAAGCTGCGAAGAATGCTTGTATTACTTTCTCGTTCGAGAAGAAATCTAAAAGACCGCTCCACCAGCACCTCCGGTGTTACACGTTTATTTGTCAGCTTCTCATAATATGATGGTGTAACAGTAACCTTGTGAGTTGTAGTCGTGTTCTCCTCAACAATAACCTCAAAAATGGTACTATCAATTGGGTTAACAGTAATCATGATTCTTTCCTTTTCTCATAGTGCATTCCACATTAATTTGAATCTACTCTTAATTGAACGGCCCAAATGCCGTCCTATAGGATGAACTAATTGCTTTTAATCCAATTTAACATGAAAGGCAGATATTTTCAATTTTTGAAAAGTTCGTATCGTAATCGGAAAGACTCAAAGGCTATGAAAATTTTTGAATTGTAAACCTAATCAAAACCTTTCTGAAAAGGTGTTAATTTTCGAGCATTTGAAAATCCAGGAAAAAACTTTGACCAAGGCAGATTTCTCAGGGACTATGATAGGCTTTTTGCGTAACTTTATGTAATAGTTGCCGATAATAGGCATAGTTTTCGAAAGGCACATCGACGCGAATCCGACCATCGGCAAGAGGCACATAGCCGCCGTCTGCCACAAGTGACGGTACTTTTTCCTCAACTTCACGCCTAATTGCCTCCCTGTCACATCGCAAGGCGTCCAGGTCAATACCGCCAATCAGTCTCAATTGGTGGCCGAATTCCTGGCGTAAGTCGCGATAGTCCATCGCTTCTATGTTCACTTCGCAAGCCCAGAGGCAGTTGAATCCCCACCGCAGGATGCTCGGAAGCAGTATTCTGAAATTTGCATAAGTCACAAGTACTATGGTTTCCACCCCATGTCGCTTGAGGACTTCAATGATGGGCTCATAGCATCTTAATACCAAATCCTCATACATTTGGGGTGAAATCAATGGATTATCGTTGCCCCCAATGGGCTCGCTAAACAAGACTGCATCCACCTCAACCTCGCGCAGCACCTTTTCGGCCAGTGAAGCAGCAAACTCGCCCTGGATCATCATGGCTTGGCGCACGAAATCCGGATCATCTATAACCAGATCCATCAGTTCCATAAACCTATGCCAGTCATACACCCCCATGGTTAGGAAAAAGCCGCGGTGAATTCGCAACATAAGGACGTGTTTCCTTTTTTGCCAGGCACGTACACGTCCGGACCAACCCCTCGGCAGCCGGCCTCGAGTGTTGGGATCAAGGCGCCTGTGCATTTCGGCAAGTTCGGTGCGCGAGGAAGGCCACTTTTTGAATTTTGGGCGGGGTTCAAGATCCAGTACTATTTCTTCACGCCGATCGGAGGGAAACATACTTAAGAGATCAGTATCTTTCGGTAGGCCCTGACGATACCAGCTCCTAAGCACATTCTTCCTTATACCTTCTTCAAAGTAAGGCACTCGGTCTGGTGCGCCGTAGCGCATTGTCTCCATAAATCGCTGTCTGCTATTCATGGGTTCGCAGATAATAATTGGGTGCATTAACAGTTCGTTAACAGCTTCCCAAGCCTTTTTAGTTTCAGGTTTCGCTAATCAGTAAGTTTTGCCATTCAAGTCTGCGATAAAAGATACATGCAACTTGAATTTGAATAAAAATATGAGGGCAAAATGTGGTGTTATCTGGCCAGTACAGCAACCTGACGTCAATTAGTTACGATTGCATATATCGCATATATGTTAG
>CAZBOB010000151.1:0-8834 GCA_964492995.1 uncultured Desulfobacteraceae bacterium
TTAAAAGTATCTAAAAGTTCAAATGATGGTTGGATGAAGTTTTGGGTAATTGATCCCTGAGCAATCAAATCCATAATGGATAACAGCAGGAAAGGTTTGTGAGGCGCCTGATAGGTGGTCAGTGCAGACCACTTTTTACGGTCTTTGTAAGTCCGAAGGCGAGAGAAGCTTATGAGGTAATGGACAAGAGACATTCGATCTCCCGGCTCTTATAAGTTTGCTGGATTTTTTTATTTCTTTAATCAAAGATCAAGTTCGACCCCAGTGACTCAAGGTTTGGCCTGACCCCATTCACATCCGCTCCGATGAATTTCATAGCCATTATTCTTTCCGGCATCTTCTTTTAAACATCAATATTAAAGCCAGCCCTATACCAAAGATTATCACCATTGTTAGTGTGGCAATTGAGCCTATTCTCGAAGCAACCCAACTTAATCCTATAATAGGTAATAGGCTGAAGCGAGTAATTGCTTTAAGATAATCATGTTTTGAAATACACTCGGCCATAACAGGGGAATAAGAATAGTATATACGAACAAACCTCCGACCTAATTTATTGGTCAGTAAATGTTTATCTCTGAACTTACGCAGGATCTTGACATGTGGATCAATTGGAGAGCCATAAGCTGCAGTGGCTATGAAACAGCTTCCCACAATCCAATAGGAGTCTTCATCATCGTTTAGGTAAATTATTGCCCAAAGGCAACCCCTGTTATTGTTTATAGCATCTTGTTCTGCATCAGCTAATTGAGTGGCATATGTGATATCTGGAGGGTCTGAAACGGCATATGCATAACCACAAGATACAAGTTCAAGATTAACAAACACCCCATTCACATAAACATACCTCAAAAGTCTTCCGTCTATATCTGTTTCTGATACATCTTTTTCTAAATATACGGTTTCCCCTGAAATTAGTGATGATAATCGTTGAGTTGCTTCACTTGAACAAGTTTCTCCTGCTTCTGGAGCATCTATCCCGATTAATCTGACATTTTTACCATCAGTTAGTTCGAATGTATCGCCGTCAATAATTCTTTGAACCTCATAATAACCATCCGTATAATCTGCTAAACCAATATCAGCAAAAATTAAAGAGGATATTATAAAAAGATATAAAGCTATTATGATCGAGCGATTATGCATCTAAACTTCTAAGTCCAAGAAAGTTGACGGGTGATATAAAACTCTACTGAACTTTGAATCAAAAGGATATACCAAATATTTTAGGTCTCTGATGTTTGGAGTTATTACGACTACCTTATCAAAACCTGACATCTCTTACCAGCTTTCAAAACCCTATGTCATTACAGATATTATTTATGTTCATTATCAATTCGAGTGCTTATTGTCACAAATTCTGGTTCTGAGAGTTCGATAACACAATTTCTGAAACCATTTTCAGATTTAAGGAACATAGGGGCAATGATCTACAATCAAGGGCAGTTACCGACCTGTCGGAGACATCCGAATTCTAAGGCATTTTTCACCCGCTGATGTGGAGCTTCATTGGAACACCCGTCTGGTGAGGAAAAGTGTTGTGTAATGAGTTAGCCAATCTTAACAGCAAGCATTGAGATTGAGGCTCCATCTACCCCTTGTACCGGAAAGCTTGCTTTTTCCATTTCCTTACGAAGTCCAAGCATATAAATAAAAGGTAGGCACCTTTTTAATCAATGATCAAGGTTTGACCCCATTCACATGGCTTTGGCACCGATAATCTTTTGAACCCCGGCTATTCCTGACCATGAGCCACTTGGAGCACTTGGCATAGATATAAAAACACAAAGTCCGATCCGAAATGGAGATTCATAGTCAAGATTCAACAACTGATTTTTACGACTCTCGTTAAGCTCTTTTACAGATAGGTTTTCATCATATGGAAGATCGAGGACACCTGCCTTCTTTAGGATATCTTTCCAGAAACGATGCTCTTTTTTATCTCCTTCAAATGAAAAAAACATGCCTTCCTTGACAGAATGGCTGGCAGGATTTCCCAAGACAAGCAATAGGGGTGGGCGATCATCAGATTTAGAAGGGATAAGCTGCTCGGATTGATATTTTAGTACATCTCCTTCTAATTCGAATATTTCATTATTGTGCGGGTCAGATTCAAGAAAGTCTTTCCACTTTTTATTAAATCGTTCTTTTTGTTTCGGGGCAGGAAGAAGTTTTTTGAGGTCAATTTCGCACAGGAGTTTTACCTGATCTTTTTGTCGATATGAAAGTATGGACCTTGTCATAATGGAAGTCCTTATCAGTCCTGTTTACATTACAGCTTGTTATAATTACAATTTTACACACATAAATTTTTCATTGTGAATATGTCACGGACGTCAACGAGTTTTGCATGGGTCAATAGTAGACTTGACCCCATTTCTTTTATCAAGAATGGAAACTTGACCTCTTTGTTTTTTACCCAGCGGCCCTATAGCGTTCATACCTGATGTGCAAAAATTCAGGGTTTGGTCGCGACTCTGTTAATCTGGGAACGACGATTCTAGTTCCGTGCAAATTCTGTAGACCGTGAATCAGCATGGGACCGTCGCTTTCATCCAGAATATCTGGTCTAACCTCTACAACGTAATCCTCCCTTACGCCCACGAAATATCGATCAAAAGCCGCATGATGTAATTTGCACAGCGAAAGGCCGTTTGAAACCAGCGGTTCCCCTTCAGGCTCCGCATCTGGCAGGATGTGTGCGGCATCAAGCAGCTCCCGGTGTCGTAGCCTGCACAGGGCACATTGATCTCGATAGGCTCTAAGAACTCGCTCTCGGAACGAGCTTTGGTGCAATCGCTGACGGAATTCTCGAGTTGCATAAGATCGACGGAAGACGTCCTCTGGCTGCTGCTGGTACCCTTCATGGACTCCACTGAAGATGCTCAACCCTCTTGTCTCATTTTCATCTACTGCTATGCTGAATGTGAGTTGTGAAGGATTGTCTGCAACAATAAAAACCGGCCATGCGGGCAGGTATTTGCCTGGCAGGATTCTATGGAAATAGATCAGCGGAGTACCTATCTGCATGGCGCGTCTCAGACCTATATTGTCTCTGTGATTCGGATCAGTGCCTCGGTAACGATATAATAAAAGACCATCATAACCGAACTCATCATCATAAGGGCCAGAAGGAACGGTTGTGATAGAGATTGGAAGCTCCATATGACGGGGTTTGAAAATTCCCTGGGGCCCTACCAGCCGAATTTGCTTTCCTTGGAAATGAAAACCTTGTTGAAGAACAGGCCTCGGCAAAACCTCCCCATGTATCCTTACCTGAGACTCCAGCCATTGGAAGGCTTGCCGTCGAATTTCTATGTCCGGTCCTGTCTGATCCATCAGACTTAACCTCTTTTGCCCAAAGACTCGGTTTTAGGAACTTACAGAAACCTTTGATACGCTGATTAATCTAAAGTACTTTGAAACTCACATTGAGAGTTAAAATTTAAGAGACACCACGCTTTTTCCTGAAACCTGAACCTGTGAACCTGTGAACGCTTAACTCTTTTTTATACTATTTTAATCAATGATCAAGGTTTGACCCCATTCATTTCTTGTCGGGCCGTCTCGTCTCGTCGTCTTGTCGGGTCGTAGCACGCAGAGCGAAGCCCGAAGCTCGAAGAGCGAAGTCGGAAGCTTACAGAGAAGGCTGATAATCAAGGATCAAAGTTTGACCCAGCCCCACGGAGTAATTTTCATATTGAATATTAAACTTCAAGCACTTTCTGCACGAACGTCCCGTATTACTGAGTATTTTTCGTCCTCCCATAGCGGTATTTAAAGCACATGCAAAACAAGAGATTTTGGCATCGTTCAAAATAATACCCGGCCGATCTAAAAATTTATAACCGTTGTTCTCTCCCTGATGATCTTGCTAACCTTGGCATAACCTGTAACTCTCATATTGAATATCGAGCGTTAAGCACTTTCTGCGCGAATGTCCCCTATTCCGCTTAAAGCATTCCCGTCTATCCATTCTATCCTATGGTGATTGGGAATAGCTTGTTCAATTCGCTTCCGGAACATCTTCATCGATGGTGGTATACTGAAAAAGAAAAGGTGCGAGTGGCAGTTACAGTCAGTCGAACCAAATCCCTTGAGTGGCAATTTAACTCCGTGAACTCCCATAAAGATGACGGCCCACTCATGCTCTCGTTTTATTGGATCATGTGAATACCACACTTCAGTTATTTCGACGGCCGGCCTGAGATAATCAATATGCCAATGAAAAGATTTGGAGATCCGGCAGTGATGTTTAATTCGTGCAACAAGGCCACCGGAACCGAAAGCACTCCCGACATAGACATAACATCCTTTACGCACGCTCATTTCACCGAGCTTTCCGGTGTTAATGCTTCGCTCATGTCGACAGCGAAGAATCAGTGCATATGTACCGACTTTTCGGTGCAATAGACCATTATTTGTGATTTTTGGATTGCTTTGTTTCATTCTTTTGAACACGGAATTTAAAAGTCACTGTCAGGATATGTTAAAATTAGATTAAATTTATTTCCCGCAGACGGCGCAAACCGGATCAGATGCTGTAATTATGCAACCTTCAGCCTGCGATGTCTTACCAGTCTCTTTTAATCAAAGATCAAGGTCTGAACCCACTAACTAATAGTAGACTTGACCCATTTCCCCTGATTAATAGCGGTATAAAACCTACCTATTTTACACCCATCCGCTCCGATGAAATTCATAGCCATTATTCTTTCCGGCATCTTCTTTTAAACATCAATATTAAAGCCAGCCCTATACCAAAGATTATCACCATTGTTAGTGTGGCAATTGAGCCTATTCTCGAAGCAACCCAACTTAATCCTATAATAGGTAATAGGCTGAAGCGAGTAATTGCTTTAAGATAATCATGTTTTGAAATACACTCGGCCATAACAGGGGAATAAGAATAGTATATACGAACAAACCTCCGACCTAATTTATTGGTCAGTAAATGTTTATCTCTGAACTTACGCAGGATCTTGACATGTGGATCAATTGGAGAGCCATAAGCTGCAGTGGCTATGAAACAGCTTCCCACAATCCAATAGGAGTCTTCATCATCGTTTAGGTAAATTATTGCCCAAAGGCAACCCCTGTTATTGTTTATAGCATCTTGTTCTGCATCAGCTAATTGAGTGGCATATGTGATATCTGGAGGGTCTGAAACGGCATATGCATAACCACAAGATACAAGTTCAAGATTAACAAACACCCCATTCACATAAACATACCTCAAAAGTCTTCCGTCTATATCTGTTTCTGATACATCTTTTTCTAAATATACGGTTTCCCCTGAAATTAGTGATGATAATCGTTGAGTTGCTTCACTTGAACAAGTTTCTCCTGCTTCTGGAGCATCTATCCCGATTAATCTGACATTTTTACCATCAGTTAGTTCGAATGTATCGCCGTCAATAATTCTTTGAACCTCATAATAACCATCCGTATAATCTGCTAAACCAATATCAGCAAAAATTAAAGAGGATATTATAAAAAGATATAAAGCTATTATGATCGAGCGATTATGCATCTAAACTTCTAAGTCCAAGAAAGTTGACGGGTGATATAAAACTCTACTGAACTTTGAATCAAAAGGATATACCAAATATTTTAGGTCTCTGATGTTTGGAGTTATTACGACTACCTTATCAAAACCTGACATCTCTTACCAGCTTTCAAAACCCTATGTCATTACAGATATTATTTATGTTCATTATCAATTCGAGTGCTTATTGTCACAAATTCTGGTTCTGAGAGTTCGATAACACAATTTCTGAAACCATTTTCAGATTTAAGGAACATAGGGGCAATGATCTACAATCAAGGGCAGTTACCGACCTGTCGGAGACATCCGAATTCTAAGGCATTTTTCACCCGCTGATGTGGAGCTTCATTGGAACACCCGTCTGGTGAGGAAAAGTGTTGTGTAATGAGTTAGCCAATCTTAACAGCAAGCATTGAGATTGAGGCTCCATCTACCCCTTGTACCGGAAAGCTTGCTTTTTCCATTTCCTTACGAAGTCCAAGCATATAAATAAAAGGTAGGCACCTTTTTAATCAATGATCAAGGTTTGACCGCATGCCCACACATCACCTGCGAAATGTATTTCGTCGGTGCCAGTGAAGGTTATCCTGCTCCGGCCAGAACTTTTGCTCATCCGGGGTGAAAATGCTGCGTTCCGATAGAGTGAGAATGTGACCGGGTAAATTTTTTTCAACCTGCACCCGTTTGGATACCAGAACTTCATAATCTTTGCCCACGCTCATCAACCCTTCGTCAAAGGACCAGTGGCACAGCCGGCAGAGGGACAGTCCATTAGTTGGGCGATCGTCGTAACTGATACGCCAGGGCTTGATGTGAGCGGCTTCCACCACGGTGTGGCCTTCGGGCGTGAGCATGCGAATGCCGCACAGGGCACACCGGTGCTGGTACAGGGTGACAATGGTTCTGCGGAAACCACTGTCCCGTATCTTTTTCTGCCAGTCAGATTCATCTTTTGCTTTGCCGAAATCTTTTTTCCATTCAGCCACTTCAAGCAGTTTTTCGCTGTATCGATAAGCAGCATAGTTTAAATGGCCCTGCTCTAAAACCTTCATACGTATCTCAGGGGCGAAATAAGTTTCAAGCAAAGCCGCCCGTAATTGTTCCCGAGTTTCCGGTTTGCACATCAACCGGAAAAGTTCTTCATCCATTCGGGCGCCGGCACACACCTCACGCAGTTTTGTCATGGAACTGAAATTAATGTTGATTTGATTTTCATATTCCGGATTCGGTATCAGTTGCCAAAAACCATCGGTTTTAAGACGTGGGTAGGGGTATGCCATGCTGGTTTTTGACCCCAGCGGCATGATATTGTTCCAGTAAGTATTAAAAGTGTCGAGCAGTTCAAAGGAGGATTCAATAAAGTTTTCGGTAATTGATCCCTGAGCGATCAAATCCATAATGGATAGCAAGAGGAAGGGTTTGTGAGGCGCCTGATAGGTGGTCAGTGCAGACCACTTTTTACGGTCTTTGTAAGTCCGCAGGTGGGAAAAGCTTTTGAGGTATTGGACAAGAGACATTCGATCTCCCAGCTATTAAAATGGTTGATGTATTTTTTTAATCAATGATCAAGGTTTGAACCCAAGCCCATATCTCCTCCTCTGCTTCGTCTGCATGTCTATTTCGATTTTGCCACTTAGAAATTTCCATAGGCCACCCTACCTTTTATATGATGTGCGCCGTCATACCAAAATGCGCGGTAGCTTGCTTTAGTGCTCGTTTTCTTTCTCATGGAGGATTTTTAGAAATAAATCTATGTCCTCGTAGTCTTTTGCAGAGGATATCGGGATAATTCGCATATTATAATCTTTTTTCCAACGGCCGCGCTCGGTTGCACTAGTAATCTCCGTCGTCATCAATGCATAATGAGGAATTCCACCTTCAGGGAAGGCTGCATTGATGTAGCTTAGAAGAAGTTTTAACTCGGGATCCTCGAGTGAGCATCCGACAAAAATAACCGAATACATGGTGAAAATAGACTGCAGCGCACTCTGATAACCAGGCTGTTGGTAAAGAAGCCGCCGATAGTCTTTATCTGTCAGGACAATGTGCTCTGCAGCAGTCATTGCGTCACCATGAGCCTTTAAAAGGAAAAAATCTCTGCGGAAAAGCTGCCGCTGAATTGCGTGGGCTTCATAATACTTATAGGCAATCGGAAAAACCTTATTATTTACAAATGCCTTTTCAATTAAAAGATCGTAATTTGTGGTAATAATGAAGTTATTTTTTTTGAGCGTAACCAAAAGGTTATGAACTGGACGAGGCTCTATTTGGTCGTTCGCAAATATCTCTTCGATGAAAGTTTTAAACTCAACGCCCAAAACATCTTTCATCTCCTCAGCGAGCATGAGATACTTGTTTGGGTCCTCCGCAAGTTTACGACATTCTGCTGTCTTACTAGGCGAAAGTGAGTTGTCAGCTTCAGCTTTGTCGATCAACCCTTGGAGTAAACCCCTCCAGTCAGGAAAGCCAGCCCCAATGGAGAGACCGGCGCCTACGAAAAAACCACATTTACCGCTGAGATAGCCTTCTATAAGTTCGGTCGGTATATTTTCAATATCTAATGGCATATCATACTCCCTCCAATTTTTTAAACCGGCGATTCAGGACCTTGTTGCGTTGCTCCAAATTCTTGCGCTCACCTCCGGAGATTTTAAAGGCCATGATGTAGTCATAAAGATCTCGGTCTTGTTGGGTCGGCTTCCCCGATAACAGTTTCTCAGGCTCAGCGTTGTGCTTCCGTCGGTCCTTATCAAATTGCAAATAAACCATGGCGAAGTCATTAGGTTTAATTTTCTTAAGTTTTGCCTTGTTTTGAAAAAGAAGGTAGAATAGATCGAGAAAAATCCATTTCTGAGTAATTCGCTTTGATACTCGAGCGTTTACCTTATTTAAGAACTCGAGGATTTCGTGTGTGTTCGCCATTAGCGGTGCATAGATACTGTCATCCGTGATGTTGGTATAATCCTCCATCAACTGTGAAGCCTTTAAGTCGCGCTGGGTTCCATGTTTGCAGATAGAAAAGGCATGTGCTAAGAAGTCTTGGTGTTTGAAGCGGGCTGGAGGAATTCGTGAGTTCTGAAAAAATGGGTTCAAGCGCGCGGTACCATCAATAGCATGTCGTAGGCCTGTTTGGACAGCGTTTCTAAGTTCCGCTGGGATTAAGCGGACACCCATCTGCATGCGAGAGAAGAGTCTTGAGATTTCGGGTTCACGTGCATTTTTAACAAAGGCTATGACCACTTTGAATTTATTAATTCGATTCTGGAGGGCCTTCGGTAAATCTTTA
>CAZBOB010000152.1:0-8804 GCA_964492995.1 uncultured Desulfobacteraceae bacterium
TTTGTAAGCCGGTCAAATTTGAAGTGTTAGAGCGTGCTATTGAAGGTGCCTTTAAAAAAATAGATGAAAGGAAGGGAAAGGCTGTGCACAGGCCTTTTTAGTTCTTGAGGGAACATATAGATGAAGGTTCGGGGAGTTTTTTTTATTCATTACGCTATTTTCAAAGCTTTATAAGAAAAACACCTCGACTGCTGATATAGATAAGCCTTGGGACTGGGGTCAAACCTCGACAATTTGTTACCCAAATCACTTTTCGCCGGCTCTAAAACGTTTTTTGATAAATCTAAGGCTCGCTCCAGGCGATTCCAAAACTCGCCCTTCGGGCTCAACCAGTTGAAATCGCTTTTCTTTCACTTCGCCACGATTTATTTTTACATTGAAAACCTGGTCCTTTGGGCCCGGATTTTTACATTCCGGATCATTGATTTCAGGAAAATCAACAGGGTTCAAACACAGTAATGTCCGACATTATCCTCAGAAAAAACCACCATATATAGTATATTTTTTTTCTTGACACACAATATGCTTTATAATATGGGATAGTATATTAAGATCTTTTTCACATATTAGCATTTGAACGGTAATATATCATTATCAAAGAGGTTCTTAAATGTCCATATAAAGCCTCCATAGGGATCCAATATCCTTTTGGAGGCTTTTTTTATTCATTGGGAAAGCCGATGATACCCCATCCTCGACTTTCGCTCATTTAGGGTTGAACCAAAGGAAAATTTGATTATACAAAGAGATTCGGTACCATATGGACATTAGCCAAGGGGGTCCTAATATTTCTCTTGTGGAGTTTATGACATGGCCAAAGGAAAAGGGCTGACTGAGCGTAGGAAACATAAGCGGTTCAAGGTTAAAAAAGAGGTGTCAGAGCGTAGGAGATATAAGCGATTCAAGGTCAAGGACACGATATTTGCTGTACTCAAGCCCCATGATATACGGCTGGGTCAAATCACTGATATAAACGAAAAAGGCTTTGCATTTTATTATATCGATATAAGAGAGTGCTCAAACAATTTCCTTGAATCATCTAAACTATCTCTATTCTTGAACGAGGGTATAATTTATTTGGATAAAGTACCGATTAAGTCCATTTCGAAATTGAGAATAGCTGACCAATTCATTTCCGATTTTATAACAATGAAGCACCTTTTTTTGCAATTTGGAGATTTGACGCACCACCAGAAATCTCGGTTGAAATATTTCCTCAGGAACCACACCGATGGTTTTCTTCAAGATCGTCGAAGCTATGCAAGTTGAAAGATGATGTCGGTGTCATGATGTAAAGTATTTTATAGTAGTTAGTGTCCATCCATAAATGGTAGATTTTGGTTTCCGGCAAGGCCCGAGTGAGTTTTCAACCGCAGGCATAGCGCGCTATTTCGAGGATTGAAAACGAGCGAGAACGCCGTCGGGGGCCGAAAGATGCTGTTTATGGATGGACACTAGTTAGGAAACAGTAAAAGAACGTGGCAAAATCTCCGAGAAATCCCCGGATTCTAATTATAACTCCGGAAGTAACCTATCTGCCTGATGGTATGGGAGATATTGCAAACAGCCTTTGTGCAAAGGCGGGGGGTCTGGCCGATGTTTCGGCGGCCCTGATAAGCGCCCTTTTCGATCAGGGAGGTGACGTTCATGTTGCCCTTCCGGATTACCGGACCATATTTAACGGCAATTTTGGACCTCTCTTAAAAAAAGAATTGAAAACCATCAGGAGCAGCATGCCCGAAGAAAGGATTCACCTAGCCCAAGACAGGATCTTTTTCTACCTGGACAATATATACTCCAGCTATGAGGTTGAAAACACAAAGATGGCTCTTATTTTTCAAAGGGAAGTCATCAATAATATCGTTCCCAAGGTGCTGCCGGACCTCATCCATTGTAACGATTGGATGACGGGTTTGATTCCGGCCATGGCAAAGGAACTGGGAATTCCTTGCCTTTTTTCAATCCATAACATCCATACCGTAAAGAAAACCTTGGCTGATATAGAGGACAATGGTATCGATGCAGAATCATTCTGGAAACATCTTTTTTTTGAACATATGCCGCATACCTATGAGGAGACACGGCATTCCATTCCTGTGGATTTTCTCGGTAGCGGGATTTTTGCAGCACATTATGTCAATGCTGTTAGCCCGACCTTTTTAATGGAGATGATCGAAGGTCGGCACGATTTTGTGGAAGAGCCCATTCGGAAGGAATTGGCCAATAAATGGAATGCCGGGTGTGCCGTCGGTATCCTGAATGCCCCCGAACTTTCTTTTGCTCCTGATAACGATAAGACTCTGATCTGTACGTACAGCATAAATGACCATGTTTCAGGAAAGCAGGAAAATAAACGTTTTCTCCAGAAATACTTGGGGCTTATCCAGGATGTCAGGGCACCCATTTTTTTTTGGCCTTCCCGTCTGGATACAATCCAAAAGGGATGCCAGTTGCTAGCAGAGATCCTTTATGATGTTGTTTCCTGCTACTGGGAAAGGAACCTGGAGATTGTTTTTGTAGCTAGCGGAGATTTTCAGAAACATTTTAAAGAGATCGTGAGTCGATTTAATTTAAATAACCGGGTGGCAATTTGCGATTTCGACGAGCGATTGGCCCGTCAGGCTTTTGGGGCATCGGATTTTGTTTTAATGCCTTCCCGTTTTGAACCTTGCGGTCTTCCGCAGATGATCGGTCCCATTTACGGAACACTTCCGGTTGCCCACGATACAGGAGGGATCCACGACACAATAACAGACATAGATATAAATAGGAATACTGGCAACGGATTTCTTTTTAAGAACTTCGATTCCAACGGCCTATTCTGGGCAATCAATCAGGCCATGCAATTTTACGATCTTTCGCAAAATATAAAGGAACAGCAGATCAAACGAATCATGGCACAAAGTACTGCCACATTCAATCATGCTGTAACGGCTCGCAAATATATTGATCTCTACGAAAGGATGCTGCAGCGTCCTTTCATAAACCCCCAGGCTTAAAGAAGCTGCGGGGTTTGGGGCCAAACCTCGACGGGCTGTTGCCCAAATCACTTTTCGCTGGCTCTGAAACGTTTTTTGATAAATCTAAGGCTCGCTCCAGGCGATTCCAAAACTCGCCCTTCGGGCTCAAACAGTTGAAATCGCTTTTCTTTCACTTCGCCAAGATTTATGAATAAAAAACGTTTCAATGAGCGCTCAAAGAGATTTTCGTTTGGGCAACAGCCCGTCAATAATTGAACGTCTCGAAAATGTAACTTCTCAATAAGTCCTGGTGTATGGAATAATCGTATTGACCCGACTCCATAATTTATTGAGATGTTACTCGGAAATTCTACAACTCTTGAAATGGCAGGCGGGGCCAAGCGAACTAACTTGGGTATATGACTCAGACTGCAGAAGCTATGGGATTATGACGTAGCGACCAATGGGCGAAAAAATTGATTGGATGAAAATGAATTTAAGAAAACCCCCCACACTTTCCAAATCACGCTTTTTATCAGGGCTGCAGTGTCATTTGCGTTTATGGCATACGTGTTTCAACCGTGAGCTTGCTGCTGAAGTATCCCCTGCTCAACAGGCTATATTTGATACAGGGCACAAAGTGGGTGAACTGGCAACTCGTCTTTTTCCGGAAGGTGTTCTTATCCGTGAAGATCACTTGCACCACGAAAAGGCTGTCCGGAAAACACTAAATGTTTTACAAGATCCAAATGTAAGATCAATATATGAAGCCGCTTTTCTCTACGATAATGTCAGGATACGAGTGGATATTTTGGAACGACAAGATAACGGCCAATGGAATATGATTGAAGTGAAATCTTCCACTTCGGTAAAAGATGTTCATTTGCCGGATGTTGCAATTCAGTATTATGTTCTCCAGGGATCCGGTTTAAATATTAACCGGGTTTTCCTTTTGCTCATAAATAACCAATATGTTTATGATGGAAACGATCTTGATCTTGAAAATTTTTTTTCTGCTGTTAATGTCACAGATCAAGCCCTTTCATTCCAAAATGAGATACCTTTGAAAATTAATGAATATAACAAAATGCTAAGTGCGCCTGTTGCACCTGTAATTCAACCCTCCCGACACTGTAATAGCCCATTTACATGTGAGTTCCGGGATTATTGCACAAAAGACATGCCCGAGCATTGGATTTTGGATCTATATGGAATTTCACAGAATAAATTGGATGAACTGACGGACATGAACGTTGAGAATATCAGAGATATTCCTGACTCCTTCCATTTAACCGAACTCCAGGAGCGCATGAGAAGTTGTGTGGTCAATAATGATGAGTTTATTTCAAGGAGGCTCAATGCACAGCTCACGAATGTTGAATATCCTATTCATTTTCTTGATTTCGAAACTGTGAATCCAGCGATTCCCCGTTATGCCAATACCTCGCCATATCAGGTAATTCCATTCCAATGGTCTGATCATATTTTTTATGAAGACGAATCCCTTGAGCATAAGGAGTATCTCTGCGATGACGATAGGGACCCAAGGGTAGATTTTACCTTTACACTTCTTGATGCCCTGGGCAAAAAGGGCACTATTTTCATATATACAACTTATGAAAATAGAATCATCGCAAGTCTTGCTGAATATTTTTCTCAATATCGCGATGATCTGTTACTCATCCCAATTCGCTTTAAAGATTTGTGTGCGATTATTAGAAATTATTTCTATCATCCAGGATTTCATGGCTCATTTTCACTTAAAGCTGTGCTCCCTGTTTTTGTCAGGGATATGGATTATGGAAAACTGGCGATTCAGGAGGGTAATCAGGCTTCATTTGAATTTTTACGCATGATAGACCCATCAACGGCACCCGAGGAAAAACAGAGAATCAAAAAAGACCTTTTAATATACTGTAGCTATGACACCTTAGCTATGGTGAAAATTAGAGATGAACTTATCAAATTAACGCGTTTGCAGCATTGATCATGAAATATTCGAGTTAAAGAGGATAGATAAAAAACAAAACCGTGCAGGAAGACCAAAACAAAACCGCTTTAAACGCCGTCACCGAACTTCATGAAGCGCTGCTCCCCCCGGAACTACTGATCAGTCGTAAAAACCGTATTTTTATCATTGTAGCAGCTTTATTGGCCCTCTTTTTAGGAGCGCTGGACGCCCTGGTGATGGGGGCGGCCATGCCGTCTATTGTGGCGCAACTGGGCGGGCTTCATCTTTACAGCTGGGCCTTTTCCGCCTACCTTTTGAGCCGCGCGGTGGCCCTGCCGGTTTTTGGCAAGCTCTGCGATCTTTACAGCAGCAAAAAACTTTTCAACGTTTCCATCTGCATTTTTCTGGCCGGCTCGATATCGGCCGGGATCTCCCAGAATATGGCACAGCTTATTTTATCCCGGGCGATTCAGGGCATCGGTGCCGGCGGAAACTTTGCCCTGACCTACATTGTTTTATCCGATATCTCTTCGCCGGAAAACCGCGGCAAGATGTTGTCGTTAGCCAGTTTTGTGTGGGGGATGGCCAGTGTTTTGGGTCCGACCATCGGCGGGTTTATCGTCAATTATTTCTCCTGGCGCTGGATCTTTTTTATCAATATACCGGTCGGAGCGGTTTCCCTGCTGGGGATATTCTTGTATCTGATCGAAACCCGTGAAAAACGGAAAGAAGTTTCCATCGATTATCTGGGCGTATTAACCCTTTCCACAACCATCCTGGCATTGCTGACCGCTTTTTTACTGGCCGGCCGCAGTTACGACTGGCTGTCGTTTCAAATTAACGGGGTGTTTGTGATCACCGCCGGGGCGGGCTTCGCCTTTTACCATATTGAAAAGCGGGCCAAAGAACCGATCCTGTCCTTCGATTTCTTCAAGTTGAAAGGGTTTCGTATCGGTAACGGGGCCGCCTTTTTTGCCAGTTTCGCGATTTTCTCACTCTCATCATATAGTCCTTTGTTTATTCAGGGCGCTCTGGGCAAAACACCGGTGCAGCTGGGGCTGGCCATGGTGCCCTTAAGCCTGGGATGGTCACTCGGCGCTCTGTTTTGCGGTCAGCTGGTCAATTTGATGGGAAAAAGAACCGCCAGCATTCTGGGCGGCATTTTTCTGGTGGTCGGCAGCGCCATGACCTTATGGTTTTCCTCGGCGACCTCTTTGATGTTATGTTCGACTGCTTTAGCCGTGGCCGGCCTCGGAATGGGGTTTGTATCAATTGCCACACTCCTTCTCGTGCAAAATAGTGTCGACATTTCAAACTTGGGCATTGCCACCGCTTCTCACCAGTTCACCCGGACACTCGGAGGCACCATCGGTATCGGCTTGTCCGGCAGTCTCGTCACGGTTACGTTTTTAAACACCCTGGAAAAGGTGATGAGTTTCGATCTGCAACAAAAAATCGACCCGGAGCTTTTCTCCCGGATTCAGCAAAACGTCGAGAACATTTTTCTCCCGGAAATTCAGACACTGCTGTCAACAGATGTCCAACAGGCACTGCGGGAAGCCGTCGGCAACGGCGTCATGCCGATGTTCTGGGCATCCCTTCTGTCATCGATTGTCTGTCTTGTGTTTAGTATAATGTTGCCGCGATCCGAATAGTGCCAATAGGGAATCAGCGTGACTCCCATTAATGAGTGAGGGACTTTGTTTTATCAATAATCCCGCCTCGATAAATCTTTATTCAAAATCCTGTTGCCAACAGAGACAAAAAACTATAATCTTAAGATTATATACTGCGGGACTATGGATAAAACACTTATTAGATATCTGCGAAATGATAATGGCTTGATATTTACAGTACGAATTTGATATTTATGAATTTTAATGGATTTCATGCCAGGCAAGTTATCCGCACTTTTTAGAAAGGAGGAAAAACATGAACAAAGGAGATTTGGTCAACGAGGTTTCGAAGGTCATAAAATCCAAAAAGGATGCTAAGGCGGTCGTGGACGTTATTCTTTCAAACATTACCAAGGCACTGGAGAAGGGAGAATCTGTATCATTGATTGGGTTCGGCACATTTAAGGTGGCAGAAAGGAAGGCTCGTAAAGGCAGAAATCCACAGACAGGAGAAGAGATATATATTGCAGCAAGTAAGGTGCCAAAGTTTGTTGCAGGAAAGGCTTTGAAGGAGGCTGTGAAATAATGATTTGTTTGTAGGTAAGCTATAAAGGCAGAGTCTAAATGACCCTGCCTTTTCTTTTTTCGGTTTTCGCATATTAAGATTTAGACAATCAACAAAAGTGTAGATTTCTGGTACATTTCGGAGAGGTCGATGTTTGGAAGGCCATCGTGCCTTTGATTATAAGTTAAAAGTTTGAAAATAAAAATATTTGCGATTTACGAAAGAAATCATATATGATATTATAAATAACTTAAAAACCTCCCGTTCTTTGGTTTGAGCCTTTGCAAAGCGTTAAGCTCGCGCAATTTATCCCGATGATATCGGGGCTAAATTTATAGAACTCGGGTTATCGCCATCAAACAGCTAGAAATTTGGCGTTCCGCTTGGCTAAGCGCTTTTCGGCAAAAGACTCAAAAATCACTCGCTGGAAGGTTTTGAAATGGCTTCTAATATGATAAGGCCTGTTGATAGAAGACAGACATATACATCAATAAAACCAACGAAATTCTTCCAGAGCCGTAAATTGAAAAATTTTAAGTTGTTGTTTAAAAGATCTTCCGGTAAGAATAGCAAAACGGAGATTTCGAATTATGTATCACCAGCTCAAAGAAAGTTCGGCAAACATTCTGGGATTTAAAATTGTTGGTGGTATTACCAAAAAGCAAAAAAAACGGATCTGCAAGGTATTGGAAAAACAGATAAGTGAATCAGGAAAAATCCGGCTTTTCCTTGTTATCGAGCCTCATGGAAAAATGGATGCAGAATTGCTTTTATTCGATCTGAATTTCACGTTAATCTATTCTGATAAAATAGAACGTATGGCCGTTATTGGTAATAAAGTATGGGAAAAGACATGGATCGCCCTGTTTGGTTTGTTTTCGCATATCCGAACAAAATACTTCGACCGCTCGGAAATCGAAGCGGCCTGGAAATGGATTTATAACTAAAGAATCGATTTCAATCGGGTTCCCTGTTGGAGGAAAAATATAATGAAGTTATTTGAAGGAGATTTACGAAGACAATACCGAGCCAATGATAAAGATTTTTCTCCCTTCCAGTTCAATCTGGTGCTCCCCGGCCGTGAGCTATTACCCGGCAATATATTCAACACAAGCATGAATGGGGCTGCCATTGGTTTTGACCCTCAAAAATTTCCCGATTTTGCTTTAAATGAAAGGGTAAAGCTTCAACTCACGATGACTCAATCCAAAAAAATAATTATGGTTGACGCCACATTGATAAATTTGAGACGTACCAGTGAAGAAGCAATTTGTCGATTTAAATTTGCAGACCCAAGCAGCCTCGCAAAAAATCTGGACATTTCTCTTATGAGTTACTTCAACAGGCGAGAAGCCTTCCGGGTCAAACCGGATATCAATGAACCCATAGTGGTGGATATTGAGTGGGGCGATGGATCGACTCAAGGGCGTGTAGTTGATATTTCGCAAACGGGTATGGGACTGGGCATCAAACCTGAAGTGACTAAAATGCCCGGCCATCCTGAGCAGGTCATTTTGTCATTTCGATTACCGACATCTAAGAAGACTATAAAGATAGTGGGGACCACTGTCTATCCACGGCCTTCAAGAAAAATCATTTTATATGGGATTAAGTATGATTTTGGCCAAACCGAAAATTCCTACCAGCAAGAATCGGCTATTACGAGCTATGTGATCTACAGACAGAGGGAAATTATTGCAAGGATCAAAGAG
>CAZBOB010000153.1:0-8774 GCA_964492995.1 uncultured Desulfobacteraceae bacterium
GTTATGGAAATCCAGTTCCACAGATCCAAAATTTTGCGGGAAAAAGGGGAAATCGGTTTGTCGAAGTCCACGAGGCATCCGCCACCACAGCACCTGCCGCTGGAAAGATGATACAATGCGTTTTGTAGCAGGGCCGGAGCAAGCAAAGTATCCGCATCCAGAAATATGAAATAGCGACTTTTTGCTATCCTTGCACCGGTATTCCGAGCCCGAGAAATCTGATTGACCGGTTCAAAAACGATCCGGGCGTTGTGCCGGCGAGCGACACGGGCAGTTCCGTCCGTAGAATTGTTATCTACAACGATGACTTCTCCGGATACATCCAAGGTTTCCATGGCTTTTTTTAGATATGGAAGCGTTCGGGTCAGCCATTTTTCCTCATTATAAGCGGGAATGATGATGGAATAGCAAGGTGTCATATTCATATTTTATTTAAGATTCAGGCATACCCTGTCCTTAGACTGCTTCAATCGTTGAAGGGGGCTTCGGCGCTATGTTGTACGTAACGCTTACGATGCCCGGCACATCTCGGGTAATCTCGCCGGCAAGCTTCTCGAGAATTTCGAACGAAAGTTGCGTCGGTGTTGCGGTCCGCGCGTCCACGCTTTCCCAGCAACGCACCTCGATCTGCTGGCCGAAGTCACGCTTACCGTCACGCATGCCGGTGACGCGGTCTTCATGAAGTATCGCCATGTACTGGAATGCACCGGTGCCCTTGAGCAGACGCTCGACAACCACGGTTGCCTTTCGGACCGTCCGGATGCGTTGCGGGGTCACTTCGCCGATCACACGTGCCGAGAGGGCCGGTCCCGGGAACGGGATGCGCTCGAACAGCTCTGCCGGAAGCCCTAAAGCCTTGCCAACCTTTCTTACACCGTCCTTGCGAAGCTGAATAAGCGGCTCGATGATACGGTAACCGAAAGCTTCCTCAGGATCGATTCCCAATTGCTCAAAAACATTGTGCTGCCGCTTAATCCCTGCAACGGTCTCGTCGATATCGGTCAGAATAGTTCCCTGGATAAGGTGTTTTGCCCCGCTTTGTTTGACGATGCGTCCGAATACATCTTTGTAAAATGACTGGGTAATGGCCTCGCGCTTTTCTTCCGGATCCGTGATTCCTTTGAGCGCATCAAAGAACTCTTTTTTCGCATCCACTACTTCAACCGTAACGCCAAGCTTTTGGAAAACACCCACAACCTGTTCCGGTTCTCCCTCGCGCATGAGACCGTTTTCGATGAAAACGGTCTTAAGGCGATTGCCCAGGGCCCGATGGCCGAGCATCGTAACCGTAGACGAATCCACACCTCCGGAAAGGGCATTGATCGCCATCCCGTCTCCAACCATGTGCTGGATCTCTTTGACCTTATCATTGATAAAATTCTCTGTGTTAAGCTCCTGCGCAGTAATCTCCTTAATCATGTGCATAGCTCCTTTTTAGTTAGTGTCCATCCATAAATGGCATCTTTTGGCCCTCGGCGGCGTTCTCGCTCGTTTTCAATCCTCGAAATAGCGCGCTATGCCTGCGGTTGAAAACTCGCTCGGGCCTTGCCGAAAACCAAAATCTACCATTTATGGATGGACACTAGTTAATTTAGCAGTCGGGATGTTTTCTTTATAAATCTTTGTAAATAGCGTAATGAATGATCAGCAGCGAAATCATACACTGTTTGAATATATTAGGGATCGTTAAGATAGAACAGCGGTATTTTGTGTTCATAATTAAAATGCTCAAAATGGGTAGCCATATCAACTAGTTATTTAGAGCCATATTTTCTGTTCTATCTTTACGAACCCTTATGTATGAGTTTGTATGATGTAGTCGCTGATTATTCATGAAGCTATTGGATCGAAAAAATCCCCGCCTACTCATATAATTAAGGCAAACCCTTTAAAGAGGATTCGCCTTATTGAAAAATGACAATCGCAACAATTTTGAAGCCCTGATATTTACACCTAAATTGAGTGATTTTTTACTCGATCTGTATTGATTTATTGTTCGAGACAGCTTTCGTGAATTATCTCTCAAAAGCGGTAACTTTATTAATCCTTACAAACCCCTTTTCTTATCGCCAAATTTAGATTTATACAATCCCCTAACTCACAAGCCCGTTTCCAATCTGAACAGGCCTTTTTCTTATTCTCTAATTTCACCATATAGATAAACCCCCGGTTGGAATATGCTTCGGCATATTTCGGGTTTAAACGTATGGCTTCGTTAAAATCCTCTATAGCTCGCTGATGCTGGTTTAAATTACCATAAGTAATTCCTCGTTTGTAATAATATTCAGCATTGTTCGGATCAAGGTCGATGGCTTGGCTAAAATCCTCTATGGCTTGATTATATTTTTCTAATTTTATATTGGCAACTCCCTGTTTGATATATGCTTCTTTTGTTTTGTCACAAGCCTTATTGGCACATCCAATGATAGCACTTAGAACCAAAATTAAAATACATAAACAAAACTTTCGCATATTATCCTTCCTTCCATAAAAATACTTATTTAGTGCCTGAACGAAAACTAGGATTTTTCGTTAAGATCAAGGAAGACGAAAATTTTAACCACAGACATACATTGAGTATTTCGAGGATTAAAATTTGAGTCTGACGCAGATATTGGCAAAAAAGACAGTTTTCGTTCAGGCACTATTTAGATGGTTTCATGTGTTGTCAATGACTCGCAAGCAATGGCCGCCGTGCGGCTATTGCCTGTCGGGTGTAACCCCTTTTTCACTAATGTCCCCGGCGTTTTTGTCAATAGTCTTTTCACGATTCATCAGCCAATCTGGAATCGATGCCTCGGCTGAATCATAGCCTGGAATATAGGGCTTAAGATCCAGGATCGGCGTATCGGCAAACGCATCTATCTTGTCAATCTCAACCACATTGTTCTTGACTGAGAGAACGCGACAGAGGGATAGGGCAATAAGATTGGGACGAACAGGTGAACGACAGGCAAATACGCCGGTCAATGGGTTTCCCCTGTTCCCTCGGGGATTTACTTGGAGAACGGAACGCTTCTTCGGGGTGTCGCTACGGTCAAACCACCACAGGACCCACACGTGGGAAAAGCCATCGAGCCCGTGCAAAGCCGGCTCAATATCTTTTTTTATTACAAGTGTCGTAAGCCCATTCGACTTATGAACCGATCCAATCGCCCTAAGCATAAACCGTTTTTCGGTCACCTGTTCCGATTCCCGGGCAGTCGCCGAGCTGAGCAGGCTGCCCCAGCCGATCACAACACACATCATTACCGTTAAGAAGACCTTTGAAACATGCTCAATTTTCATAGTATGTTTCCCATTTCAGAACTCCTGATCTGTATACGTAATTTCAGATGCAACAATTTGAACATCGAACATCGAACGTTCAACGTCGAACGTCGAATGTGGAAGGCGCTTCGCTTTGTCTTTATTATAAATGGTAGAATACATTATTCGATGTTCAAAGTTCGATGTTCGATGTTCGACGTTCATCTTTTATATGCCTTCAAGGTGTGGATTCTTCATTGAAATATGTTGAATCCGAATTTACACTAGGTCCGTAGCCCTGCATTTTGATCATCCAGGATAGGTATTATTTCACTTCCGATATGCAATACACTTGATCTCAACTTTGGCGTCTTTGGGCAGGGCACTTACCTCCACCACGGCACGGGCCGGTCGATGCTCTGAGAAATATTCGGTGTAAATTTCGTTAAACTCGCCAAAATCCCCCATGTCGGTGACAAAAACATCAACCGCCGTTACACAATTAAGATCGCATCCTGCGGCCAGCACGATCTGCCGGAGGTTCTCTAAGGCCCGGCGTGCCTGGGACGCAAAATCGGAGCTTACCAGCTCCCCGGTTTCGGGTTGCATTCCGAGCTGTCCACTCACAAAAAGCCATGAGGCAACCTCTATGCCCTGGGAATATGGGCCGATGGCGGCCGGTGCTCGATCTGTTTGAATAACCTTACACTCCATGATAATCTCCTTTTTTATTACCAGTCATAGAGAATTTCCCAGTTTTCCTGAAAGGATTGATCTTTCTGGGTGTAATGATACGACAGGGTCCTGCCTTTGCCCGGCCCCTTGCTTTTACTTTCACTCCAATACCGCAAGCAAATTGCCGGTGTTAAATGCGAATCCCCCTTGGAACCGCCTGCTGCCGCAGGTTCCTCCAGCCACGTCTCTTTTTGCTCTATCACCTTCCATATACTGCCGGAGACTTTGCTTCTTACCCTTTCACCGACATGAGGAAGCCCCAGCTTATCCCGCAATTCTTTGAATCTGTATGCCGAAAGTTCACCGTAATCTAGAATTCTTTCACCAAAAATCATAATGCCAATGGCTCCAATGGGCGCCGTCAAGAGAATGGATAAAACCGCCACCGCCAGAATAACCTCTCCTGAGGCCACACCCGCAGCAAGGGGAATCGCCCCAATGGCAGCCTGGACAGTTGCTTTGGGGATATAAGCCACCACGCAAAAAAGTTTCTCTTTCCAATCAAAAGGCGTTCCAATGAGCGACACATACGTTCCAACACTTCTAAAAATAAGACCGATGAAAATAACCAAAGCCCCGGCCAGGCCTGCTTTCCAGGCCACGTGAATGTTCACCTGAGCCCCTACTAATACAAAAAGCAAAAGTTCTGCAAATATCCATAGTTTCTTTAATTTCTGAGAAATAATATGTGCGATGGGCTCGGATTTTTCCAAAATGATAAAACCGATAGCCATGACCCCCAAAAGGCTGGCCACGGGCACATATTCTTCGCAAACCGCTTCCAGCCAGGTAAGAACTATGGCAACCCCCATAACCAGCATCGTCCGTTTTGGAGGACGCCAGTCATATTTCGCAAAAAGGTGATATAAAAAATATCCGGGAATGAGTCCAACGATGATTCCAAGAACAATAGAGACGGGAATTGCACTTAGATTCATAAAAATATTTGTTTGTTCCCCACCGTACATGCCTAAAAATACGGTGAACAGAACAATTACAAAAACATCATCCAACGAAGAAGCCCCGAGAATCATCGTGGGGATCGCCTTTTTGGCCCCCCGCCCTCGATCCATAAAGTCAATCATAAGGGGCACAACAACGGCCGGAGATACTGCACCCAATATACTACCAAGGATGGCGGCCTCAAGATAGGTGATATGGAGCAGCTTGGGCGCCACAAGCATAACTCCGCCGATTTCAAAAACAGCCGGCACCGCGCTCATAATAACCGCCGCACGTCCCACCAGGTTTAAGGCATCCCGGCGAAGTTCAAATCCGGCCCTAAGCAAAATTACGATTAGTGCTATTTTTCTGAAATCCCCGGAAACTTTCATCATTTCCGGGGACATAATATTCAATACAAAAGGACCGGCCAGAACCCCGACGATGAGCATGCCGATCAGACCCGGTAATTGCAGGCGTTTAAACAGATAATCGGCCCCTAACCCCAAAATGATAATGAGCGCCAAGCTTAAAGCCATTTGATCCTCACTTTTTTCGGTGTATCCTTACTTTTGCAAACACCCCGCCGGATGCAAAAACACGGCTTCGAAACCTTTTAAAAAATTGGTTTAATACTGTCAAACGCTTTTTCTGTTTGTCCTTTTGACTTTTGGGTTTTCATGATAGTATAAAAAAAAAACCTTTTAAAGAAAGAAATCTCCATGAAACCATTTAACGCATTTTTTATTCTGTTATTTGCGCTCTTTTGGTTTGCATGTGCAGGAGGAAACTCAGCAAAGAAAATACCTGAGCACATTACCGCCGGCATGAAAGAAATGACCAAAGGAATCGCCCGGTATAATAAGGGGTGTTACAAGGACTCCCTGGAATACTTTTTCAGAGCTCACGAGCTGTTTGTTACCTCTAATCAATTAAGCGGTGTTGCCATGAGTCTCAACAACATTGGAAACGTTTACAGAATCACGGGTGATATTGAGAGTGCGTTACTTTTTTTTGATGAGGCTTTTGCAATATACTCTGATATGGGTGACCCCCTGGGTGGGGTGCAGGTACTATCTAACAAAGTTGCCGCACTGATAGATGGCGACAGGCTCGAACAAGCGGAGAAAGTACTGAATATTACTGAAGAAATAGCCAAGAAAAACCGGATACTGTTTGGCCCGCTTTTCAGGAACAGGGGAATCCTCTTAATCAAAAAAACGGAATACAGTCGTGCTGAGGAGCTGATGCAAACGGCTCTTGCCAATACAGATCCGGAAAACCCTTCAGAATTTGCAACAGTAAATTTCGCTCTCGGGAAACTTATGTTTGAAACTCAGCGCTATGAAAAAGCCATCGACTTCTTTAAAACGGCCCTAAAAGCAGATCGTCTATTCGGTTTTAATAAAAGTATTGCCGACGATCTGGCCGCAATCGGATCTGCCTATTTAAAACTGGGGAAAACCGAGCTTGCCGTTAATTTTCTTAAACGAAGTGTCGAGATTTACGCGCTCATCGGAAACCATAAAAAAGTACAAAACATAATGGAAAAACTGGAAAAGGTTTCGGAAAAAACCGGCATTGACTTAAGTATTACAAAACGTTTTGTAAACAGGTGGCTTGAAGGGAAAGCCCTTGAAAACCCCTGTGAATAAGATCACTTCACACCAAATCAGGTCTTCGAACATCGAAAATTGATGATGCTTGAGTCCGGGATAACACTCACCTAATTGTACATTTTTTGAGAAATCGATCCAATTGAGATTCCTGTTGGAGCGTCATTTCCCCAAATTGCACACCTAATTGCCTGGTTTTTAAGTGGCTGGATGAGGTATTACTGGGTTCATGGGAAACCCAAACAGTCTTAAACGGTATATTCTTCAAAAATGTAAAACAGATACTATCTCGGATAAATAATACATCTAATTCAAATGGTTCAACTGATTCGCCATTTCTATCGATACAACGAAAGGCAAGACCGCCTTTGCTGATATTTATGATTTGACAATATTTATGAGTTGTAGCAAGAGCATTCAATGGCCTGACCAAAGCTATTGCACCGTCTTTAACCTTGAATCGTTCATGCTTCCCGCGATTTGTAAACTCTTTCCTGTTGGCCATAGTTGAAGATCCTATTTTTGGAATATTGAAATCCTCGCCCTTCTGCTTTAGACATTAATTTCATAACGAGCAATTGCTATTTTTACCACTTGTTCAATACCTTTAAACAGGACTTTGATTAAGCCCATTCAACATCCGTGCCAAATTCTGTTTTGTGCTTATAATATGTCAAAATTTATTGTTTTACAGTCAGTTATGAAATTTGTTTGTAAGGAGTGGAAAAGTATAGACGGCAGATGAGATAAAAAAATGCACAGAAAAATGTGCATGATGCACTGTTTTTTGTGCATGGCTCTGGTGGTTCAAGATTTCTGCTGACTATTATAGATTGGGGAATAGAAATCTTGACAACTTTAAATTTCAATTTATTTTTAATTATTAAATTTTTCACTAATCATAACTGCCCAAAAAAGATAAATTAGATAAGGATATCCATAGCCAGATCAACCTTAATCTTTTTTTTTGGGCGCTGGCAGAGTCAGTTTGAAAATCACTACAAAGACAAGAATAATGATCCCGACAAGTCCCAGCCGACTGATGATTTTTAAGGTGGGAGTATCGCTGATACAGGGAGATATTAGCGGAACATGTAATGGAGGATAATCCGGGGAATAGGGGTCAAGCTCAACAGATTTACGAAAATTTGCCTCGGATAGCTCATCTTGGCCCAATTTCCGATAAATCTTGGCCCGGGTTGCGTAAGCCCTGGCCGTACTTTGCTGATCTCTCCGCAACTGAATAACCATGGTAGAATCGCGGACAGCCTCTTCCATCATTCCCTTAATACGATATGCCTTCGCCCGATAACTATATGCACTTGCCAGTTGTGGGTCCAGATCAATGGCGTGACTGAAATTGTCAATCGCCCTCTCTAATGATTTGCTAAACTCAGGTACCTTCTGCTTGCTGAGATGAAAAGCCAGGTTTTTTATTTCTGCGGAATACCCTTCGCCATATTCCTTCTTAAAGTAGGCAAGACCCCGCATCAGATACGCATTCACCCGCTTGGGCTTTAGCTCTATAACTTTTGTATAATCCTGAATGGCCTTATCGAGCTGCCACTGGAAGTAGTAGTGTATCGCTCGTTTTTCATAGGCCTCCGCCAGGTTCGGGTTCAACTGGATAGCCTTGGTAAAGTACTCGATCTTTTTATAAGCCAAAGAGCTCTTGAGACCACGGTTGTAAAACTCTATGGCGTCCTGACCCCAGGTTGCCGAAACGGCCAGACACAGATATACCAGTGTTGCAACAATTATTTTTTTCACAGCGTTTCTCCTTCCCACATCACGAAGGAAGACCCTTATTATAAGATCCAAACCAAGAACTAATCAAAATTAGAACAGGAGGTGCGAATGGAGAATAAGGTCATAACAATAATAACTGTTTCGAAATGGAGACTAAAATGCGGTAGATGAATAATTTCAACATAAAATATAAAATATTATAAGGTCGTTTACATGTCAAATGAAATATTGCTCAGGATGTGGACATAGGAAAATAATGATATCCCTTATATCCTGTTTTGGATATTGTTATTTTCTTCAATAATCGTAAGTTTAAGTCGAAGTATGGTAATTTCTCAATAAGTTCTGATGTATTACCTGAATTTTGCACGAGTCGGAGGCTTTCATATGCAAGGCACTTAAGGGCGAAGCCATAGTAAACTATTGCAAGCCCTTAATAACGCAGCAGATGAAAGCCTCCGGCTCGCCCTTTGGGGTGAAAAT
>CAZBOB010000154.1:0-8752 GCA_964492995.1 uncultured Desulfobacteraceae bacterium
AGATAAATGGAAAGGGAAAGGGGATCTCGGGGGAAGAGATCATGTAACATTGGGACTAAATCAGCAATTTAATGATATAATAAATATAGACCTGTTTTACAATTTTAATGAAAGTGAGAGGCATTTTTTTAAAAATCTTAATTACGAGCAGGCTGATCATATAGACCATCACGATAATTTTTACCACCATTATAATAATGAACTTACATCGGACCCAAAGGAAAATATAAATTATTATGATTATAATCGCGGAAAATTTATAAACAGAGACTTTATGTCAATCATTGACATCAATATTTCCAAAAAAGTTAATTTGTCTTTGAAACCTTACTATTCCACCGAAGACGCAAAATACCGGGAAGGACAGGAAAGCTTTCCCGTGGTGGGATACACCCAGCCAAAGAAACCCGGGGTATTAGACAAGATCAGAGACCTGGAAAGATACGGGGTCATCCCTGAATTACGCGTGAATATTTCTGATTTTGGATTAACCGCGGGCTACTGGTATGAATCTCACGATTTAGAAAAATATGTCAAAAGATATGTTACCACTCCCGATGGATTGGAATACAACGGGTATATGTATTATGCAAAAAATGACGGGCACGGGGAAATTCACAGTCCTTACGCCAAGTTGTCTTATGAACTGAACAAATTCAAATTTCAGGCGGGGGTAAAATATTTTTATTATGAAGAGCCGGCAAGCACCGGATACACTTCGGATGCAACGCTTAACCTAAAAGAAGACCCTGACATCAGTTTAAAAGAAACGGATTACGATGAAGTTTTGCCTACGTTTGGCATCGGTTACGAGTTTACGAACAACGCCAGGATGTATTTTAATTACGGCAGAAATTACATGAGACCCTACGCGTACGTTCCTATTACCAATACATACGTGAACATGAAGCAGGTTTTTAAAAATGCCGGTATAACATTGCAGGATATATTTGATGACTGGGAAATGGAAACATCGGACAATTTTGATGTGAGTTTCAGATACACCCACAAATACTTTTCCATAGCCCCTGTATTTTTCTACAGTAAGCATAATGATCTATTGGTCAGCATCGATGACCCAAGACTGATCAATCCCAAGAATAATAAACCGATCAGTTATTATCAAAATATCGGCGATGCCACCGCATATGGATTTGAATTGGAGCTAAATTTTTATCCATCAAAAAATTTAATTGTCTATTTTAATCCCAGCTACACGGATATGAGTTTTGACGATGACTTTAAGAGAGGTGATAACATCCTAAAAATTGAAGGCAACCAGATTCCCGATACCCCGGAATGGATTGTTAAGTCAGGCTTAATCTACACGATTAACAACTTTGAAATCAGCCCGACAGTCAAATGGATTGACAGCAGATACGGCGATGCCTTGAACAAAGAAAAAATTGATGATTATGCGGTTGTTGACTTAAATTTAGGATACACAATAGATGATTTTTGGGGGTTAAGAGAAGCAAAAGTTGGCATTGAATTGGATAATTTATTTGATAAAAGGTACGTTGGTGCAATTGAAGCAGATGATACCGGGGCAAGCGCAGACTACTTCGCCGGCTCGCCTTTTACGGCGATATTCACCGTAAGTGGAAAGTTTTAGTGATCCCTCGTGGTTTTTTTGTGAGTCAAAAAAGCGAAAGTAGGTGACCATGAAAAAAGAAGGGGTATGAAATTTTGATGAAAACCATGAAAGCCGATTTATGAAGCAAATAAAGCAGTCTATTTTCTTCAAGCGATTATAACCCGAAAAAAATTTTTCAAGATTTCTTAAAAAGGAGAACAGAAATGAAAACAGAAAAAGAGAAAAGAAGATGGTTGCAAGGGTGTATATTGATTATTTCATTGTTAATATTTGCGCCACAAGCAAGCGCGCACAACCTCTGGCTGGGGCTTGATCACTATGATCAAAGGAAGGGAGATACTGCAAAAGTCTTTTTGTATATGGGCCATTCTCTTCCATTTTCCGATCTTGGAAGACCTGAAAAAATGAAGGATTTTTTTTATGTGGAGCCAACCGGAAAAAAGAAAAATTTTATATTAAAAAAATATGATCCCGAATCCTTTTTCAATGAGGTGGGAGTCGATTTGAACATACGAGAAGAGGGGACTTATCTTGCTGTTGCGACCATGAAGCCTCTCTTTGTCAGCAAGACTCCGGAAGGCAACAAAAAAAAGAGTAAAAAAGAGCTTTCAAACGCGATATCCTGCCGGCACGTGGAATTTTTTACCAAAGCGGTTTTTTATGCCGGAAAACCGGGCGGCTCCGCCTATAACACAGTTTTGGGACATGCCATTGAAATGATTCCACAAAAAGATCCCTGCCTGCTTAAAGCCGGCGATTATCTTCCGCTAAAAGTATTCTTTAAGGGAAAACCCCTGGCAGGGGAGCTTGTTTATGCCACTTATGTCGGGTTTTCAACAAGGGCGGAATACCCGTTCACTGCCAAAACCGACACGGATGGAATAGTGAAAATCCATATTATGCAGCCCGGTATATGGTGGATCAAGATTCCGTTAAAAAGGATTCGTGAAGATAAATCAGAGTGTGATGTTGATCAATATGCCGCCATCTTGACCTTTGAGGTAAAATAGTTTCAGGAGAAAAAATGATTAAGTCAAAATTTATAGCAGTTTTACTTTTTGCGATATTTATCTCTGTTTATTCTTTGGCGCCGCCGGCTCATGCAAAAGAGGAGGGAAAACTCTACGTAATAGGGATGGGGCCGGCAGGGCCTGACCTCACGGCTCCAAGGGGGCTGGCGGTTCTTGAAAAGGCGGATATTTTTTTATGTCCGCCGTATATTCAGAAAAATTTTCCCGGGCAGATCGATCCTGCAAAAGTTGCTTTCGACCCCTGGGAAGGCATCCATGGAAAAGAGGCGTGTCAACTGCGTAAAATCAATTTTGGCAAATGGCTGCAAAGAGTGGAAAAGTGAAGGAAAAAGGTTTTTAATTTTGTAATGGATTCAATTCACAAGAAAAAAACCGTAGTTATGCTGGACAGCGGAGATCCTTGTGTTTACGGTCCTTCTCTTTACTGGCTGTTAAAGGGCTTTGACCATCGATACCTTGAAGTGATTCCCGGAATAAGTGCGTTTAACGCGGCCAGCGCTGCCCTTAAAAGACCGATGATAGGAGAAGGAATTAACTTTGTCATGCTTACCGCTCCCCACTCCATGTTTGGAAGATCGTTTGAAAAGGGTGATGATCTTTTAAAGGATCTTTCCAAATATAACGTTACAATGGTTTTTTATATGGCCATTTCATCAATGGATAAGCTTGTGGAAAAATTCGGCAAATATTATCCGAGTGATCTTCCCATGGCTATCGTCTATTATGCCGGGTATTCTGACAAACAGATGGTATTAAAGACCTCACTGGGAACCGTTTTAGATGATTTAAAAAAGTGTGATGAAAAGTGGCTCGGTCTTTTAATAATCGGCAACGCCGTCAAATAATGAAAAAGAGGGAATATCATAAATTCAGTTAGTTCCAGTACGTTATCCAAAAGCACTAATCACTGATCAAGATTCCCAATGACGCAGAAACCGCTTTACATCACATAATAAATGTTATAATATTTATTCAAAAAGTGGATACACAGTTTGCATAATAAAAATATGCAATATATCTATACACACAATGTATAATATTGAGAGCGGTGATGAAAAATCCATTTTCATATTCCGAGTTTGTAACCGGTGAAGCCTTTTGTAACCGAAAGCAAGAGAAAGAAGATCTGATCTATTTCGCCCAAAATTCTCAGAATGTCTTGCTCTATTCGCATCGTCGAATGGGAAAAACATCGCTGGTGCATGAGGTCATTAAGCAACTCAAAAAATTGAAGCCCAAAGTTAATGTCGTCTATATTGATCTTTACGGTACGCTTGATGAAAATGATTTCATTGATGCCGTCTTGACTGGCATCATGCAAATCGAATCAAAACTCGAAGGGATCTTAAAGCGAGTAGCGGGACTTAAGGTGACCGGCAGTTTTGATCCTGTCACCGGGCTTCCGACTCTTTCCGCTTCGATCAAGCCACGGGAAAAGCCCCAATATCTTGAAAAGGCGTTACAGATTTTGGCGTCCTATTCTGAAAAACAGAAACTGTTGGTGGTTTTTGATGAGTTTCAGGAGATCGCCAATTACTCGGAAAAAGGATTCGAAAAACGACTCCGCAAGGTTATCCAGGGACATCGAAACATCAGCTACATTTTTTCCGGGAGTCAGAAGCACATATTGATTCAAATGTTTGATTCCGTCAAGCACGCATTCTATAAAATGGCTCGGAGTTATCCGCTTCTAAAGATTGAAACGCACCATTACATTGATTGGTCCACAAAGCTTTTTAAAAAGAAAAATGTGGCATTGGATGAAGAAATTGTTGTTAACATCGTTGAGCGCTGCGATTACCAACCTGTGTATATTCAACAGTTTTTATTCGATCTGTGGCGCTCCGACATCATCGACTCGGCTATCATTGAAGACATCGAAAAATCGGTTGTTTCAAGCCAGAAAAACCAGTTCATTGTCCTGTGGAATTTATTGACCCAGAACCAAAAAAAAGCACTGCGGTTGGTTGCCGAAACCGGGGGAAAGGGTATCTATACCGCCGAGATGCTCCAACGGGCTGGATTCAATTCCGGCTCAGTCTTGCAAAGAGCGCTTTCGTCGTTAATGGAGAAGGAAATATTATCCAAAGATGGAACCTATCAATTTCAAGACACGATGCTAAAAAAATGGATTCAGCGTTTATCTTGATGCTGCAAATTCCCGGCTTTTTCTCACTTCGCGTTATCGATACCCAGGGCAGGGACCTTCTCTTTCGCTATAATGGCTGGTTTTACCGATAAAAGAAAGCTTTTCATTGGTGATTTCAGACAAGGCATCCTCTTGCATCAACCCGCTCTTTTTGCAGGCTGCCGCTTCGGGTGATTAGATAAAAATGATCGTACAGATTAACGCAAAGGCTCACATTTACCGGAACGATACTCAGTCGCTCCCCTATTCTTGGCGGATGGCTGCAAAGGCTGACATCCACCCATCCGTGTTCTTCGTGCAGGCGGGTTATCCTGGCATCAGGGTATTCAACGATATATCCCATTTCAAGATTCTCGTGGCGCAACAACTGTTTTGCCGAAAGGGCCTTTGAACCGGCGTCGATGATCGCCCGGCCCGGGACCACGTCCGAAATGACGGTTGCCACCACACGGGCGGCGCAGTCTTTAAGCCTGCAATGGTCAAATTTCAGGACAAAATAATCGTTCAGAACAGCGGTTCCCACCCGGATTTCGTTGACGTAGTGGACAAGATGCGTGTTCTCAAGAGACGGCGTTGAACCGGAAGAGACGGTTTCAGGTTGAAGACCGGCGGTGCAGAGAGCTTTATATACCGGTTCCCACAATCGATTAATTCGTTCAAAACTTTGAGGGTTTCCGGCAGCGTCTCCGTACAGATGTCCAAGATACATTTGGATGCCGTCAAAACCAAGACCTGGGTGAGTTTTTGCATGCTGAGCGAGCTTTACGATTTGCCCGGGATCGGCGATTCCGCAACGGCCAAGTCCGGCGTCAAACATAACCAGAATTCCAATTGTGGTGTCGTGTTTGAGCGCCGCACTTCCGAGCTCCTTGAGGAGATACTCGGAATCAACCGCAACCCTTATATCTTGTTTCAGAGACAGCTTAGCGAGACGCTCCGTGCGGGTTGATCCGACTGCAGGATATGCCACTGTAATATCGACAGGTCCGAGCCTTGCCATGACTTCGGCTTCTTCGACTTTTGCAACCGCCAGGCCGACCGCACCGGAACCGAGCTGCATGCGGGCTATTCCAAGCGATTTGTGGGTTTTGATATGGGGGCGAACCGCAAATCCATGCTGGTTTGCATAATCATGAATGCGGTTGATATTTTTTCTGACGATCTCCTCTTCCACGAGAAGAAAAGGGGTCGGAACCGATTCCGTGATATTCAGTAATTCTTCAGGCATTTGATCTCCAACAGAAATTTGAAACTTGAAACTCGGAAAGACGTTCAAACTATCGGTAAAGAACCATAGACCAGAGGACCAGGTTTTCTATGTTTAAACAAAGATCAAATCTTTATTCCCCCAGTTTCCAGTTTCCAGTTTTAATTAGTTTTGATCAGAAAAACCGAAGTATTATTCACCGGTGGTTCCGGGCGTATGCGCAAGTATTCCTTAAACGCAAGAGGAGGGTCGAAACCAGCTTGGTCATTCATAAGACGTCTTAAACCTTTTTCATAGATTCGGTAAGAAAGTCTTGCTCCGTTCGGAAGCGTCTTTGCAAGATGGGTAAAAATTTCATCCTTCGGACCTGCATCGGCGGCCACCATCACAAGCATGCATTCCTCATTAAGCGGCAAAGAAAAATGGTTTCCCTGAACAATTTGAATGTGCTCGGTTAATTCAAGGGCTTCAACAAGCTTTTGGGAAAGCTTCGCATATTCCGGAACCTGTTCGATGCCGATGCCTTCGACGCCGTATTTTTTGCAAAGGCAGATAAGGGAGAGGGGCAACGGGCCGCTTCCCAGAAACACCACCCGGTCTCCGGGTTTCAGCTCTGCTCCCTGGTATTCCATATCCGCCAGCCGGAGATAATTAGGATAATAGATAAAACCTTGGACCGCGATCCACGGATCGAGGGCGGCGATAATCGACTGTGCATACTTGATCTCCATTCTAAGCCCGTTAAGTGTTTTCAGACGAGAGATGCGTTTTGTGATCGACCGGAATTCCCGGTCGCAAAGCAGTTCGTCCGCCAGATGATCTTCAATGTCCCTTGTAATTAGGCGCTGCAGTCTTTCAAAATGAGAACTGAAGATATCTTCAGGACCGTTAAGAATTTTATCATCCGTTAGATTGCAGATAGCGGCATAAATATCCAAAAACTCATTTTTGATTGACTCGAATTCATACTCTTTCATTCATCCAGCTCCGCAAAAACAGTTGTATTATTAACCCGCCCTGTGGGAAGAATCTCCTTCACAATTTTGAATCCTTGAATATCGCCGGGTTGAACTGGTTCATACAGGACGGCGTGCATCCCGGTGTATGTTCGGAAAATAACGGGAACATGCTCTTTACGTTCTTTCAGAATTTTACGAAGCGTTTGAAAGATACGGGCCTTGGGCTCTGCCAGGGCTGCAACCAGCACAAGGTCCCAATCAAGATCCCGAAGCCTGGATTCATCCCCTTGGATAATTTCGACTTCTTTTTCCAGTCCAAGACATTGGATCGCCTTTTTTGACAAATTGACGGTTTCGGCAGAGCTGTCCAGGCCCATGGAACGGATGCCGTAAAGACGGTTCATGAGAATCAGACTCATGGGCACAAAACCACATCCGATAAAGGCCAGTATGCTGCCGGGCGCGGGATGCACTGCCTCGATCTGATTTATCACCAGGGCTTCATATCGCGGATAAAGGGGAAAAGATTTCAGAGTTTCCCACGGGGCTTCCGATTTGAGCAACTCCTCTGCCAGATGTTTCTCATGGATACTGAAAAATGCAGAATAATAGGAACGGATTGCCGGAAGTTCCCGCCGGATATCCGGCTCGTCCAGGATCAGCCCCGCAAGATGTGTGCCGGTCTCCATGTGGGCCAGATCATCCAGAAGTTGATAGAGACGATAAAGATCCTCGGGCTTAAGTGCTGCCAGCATCTTTCGGGTATATTTTTTAATCCGTTTGGCAAATCCCATGATGTAGGGTTTTATAATATCCAGGCTGGCCTGGCAATCCTTACAGCAGCCTAAAAAATCATGTTCTTTAAGTTCGTGCTCATGGGTAAAATTAATATCATGCATGGGTTTACTTTCTGATTTTCAATTATGGAATTTTGCCAATTTTATCTTTTTATTGGACGCAGATTACACGGATATACACAGATTTAAAAGTTTTAAATTCAGTTTTAAGCATGCTTTTAAGAGAACTTTTAATTTTGGACACGGATTGCACGAATAACACGGATTTTTAATTTTAGTCCGTGAAATCTGCCTGCCCTGTGAAATGCGGAGCAAATTTCACTGGGGTGAAAATCGTGTCTGAAAAACAATAAAAAATATTGACACGATTTTATGATCGGTGCAACCCTGATAAAATATTTGAAAGAAGCGTATGGAGAGTTCGTGGAGCTCATCTCCTTGGGGACAAACGCAATCGCCACGGTACAAATGCTGAAGGCCGGTGCTAACCGGGGAGCATCCGGAGAAAACGCTATTTGTCGGACCGTAGCAGAAACCGATTGCATGGTCCTTGCTTCAAGACTGTTTTCCCCACAATTCTCCTTTCTCATTCTTTCTGAGAATTTTAGCAAAAGCGGCCGGTATTTGCTCTATAATATCCATCACCTGGGTTGCAGGTGTCGGCTTTGCATAAGATCCGGCCAGTCGATTCACTCTGGCGGCAATAATAGCTGCCTTCTTAACCTCCATGCCCGCTCCAATCAGAGCCGTTACAATGCCGGTAAGCGTATCCCCTGTGCCTCCGATTGCCTCCATGGCCTCTTCCGCATAAGTATCGATAGTTGCGATTATGCCCTGCTTGTTGGCCACACAATCCTGTTTTCCCTTGACCAGGAGGCAGCGAGCGGCATTCTTATGCTTGTAAGCACGCGCTATCAACTCGGGCGCCCGATTTTCCTCATGCAGGATAAAACCCCTGGTGTAAAAGGGATGCGGCGCCTCTTCGTCCGCCAGAAAAGCCAACTCCCCGATG
>CAZBOB010000155.1:0-8659 GCA_964492995.1 uncultured Desulfobacteraceae bacterium
TTGATAAAAAATGGGCAGGGTCTTTGATAGGCTCTGCCCTTTGAATATCTGCAATAAAAATGTACATATCATGTCCATAAAATTCGTGTGATATCGTTTTTCAATTTGAGCAAATCAATTTTCGGGGATTTAACTTTTTTGCAATTTTGTAAGAAATACGATATATGTAATCGGAGTTGATCAACTCTGAGTTGCACTTTTGGCAAGATATATTCTATTAGGCTCCTCCCTCCTTTCCCAGTAACACAACACGTCATTAATGCCACAATATATTATAAGTAGATAATATAATTTATAATATTCTCGGAATTTATAAAATAATTATATATTAAAAATTGCTCTTTTGAAATCTGGTATCTATCTATACCTCATTTCCATTGTGAAATAACTTATTCTGCCAACCTAGTTTTCGATGCACGCTTTTAAGGGATTAAATTTGCCTTACATTCGTTAAATGTTATTTTTAAAATAGAATTATAAGACATGATTTTGATCCATATTCAACAAGGTTTTTACTGCCGTTGCAATATGTAATCTACAATTTGAGCCAAAACACATTTTCATCCATTCTAGTCCTTAGTACCTTCCTTCCGAATATTATTTCTAACGTTTTTAGAAAAAATACCGAATAGTTATATTAATGTTCAGACAAATATAGACTAACACTTTTAACCTCTAAAAAACATCATGGATTTTATTGAATATCAATTATTAAGAATAGAAGATAATTTCATTGAAAATGGTAGATATGAAGAGGCAATTGCTCATCTAAAGAAGCTTTTGAATAAATATCCAACCAATACAGAAATTGTTTTCCTTTTAGGTGTGGCATATCATCTTTTAGGTGTAGGATATCAAAAAGTTAATAAGCATGGATTAGCTATTGAATGCTTCACTCAAGCAAATGAAATCGATCCAAAGATAAACGGATTAGAATTAAGATTAATGTATAGCGCAAACCTTATGATTAAGGATGAAGGCTTGGAAAAATTGAACCAGTATAATATTGATGAGAACACATTGTATAAGATTCGTTCAAAATATTACTATGATTCGGAATTATATAAACAAGCAATCGCTGAATTAAAAAAATTAATTGTAATTAACCCAACTCCCTGGCCAATCTACATGTTCATCGCAAAAAATTATCAAAAAATCGGTGATGCTGAAAAAGCATTTAGCTTTTATGATAAGGCATTATCATTAGAATCAAATGAATTAGGAGAGATCATAGGTAGCCTTATTGAAAAGTCCTTTTTATACCTAAAATGCAATAATTTCAAAGATGCATCAATTACCCTTCACAGGTTATTGGAAATTATAGCTGAAGATATTGAAAACCACCTATATTCATTGGATTTTGTCTGCAACCATGATGAATGTGATGAGGTTATAGAAATCTGTGAACAGCAAATAGATAGGAACCCCAAAGATATTCATGCAATTCTTAGCAAGGGAATAATATTTTTATTGAAAAGAGATCTTATCGAGGCAAAACATACCTTTTCTACTGCAATTTTTTTAGCACCCAAAAATCCTAGATCCCATTTCTGTTTTGGTGTTATATTTTATTTATTGGAAGAGCCTAAAAAGGCAATTAAAAGTGTTTTATCAGCTTGTGCATTAGATTTTACAAACAATTATTACAACACTTTTTATAAACATCTAACTAAGAGTGAATTTGCTTGACGGCGTCATTCAGGATTGAAGAAATTTTTCTTGGGAAGCGTAGCCCATATAGTCCTTCAGGCAGTTGAGGATATTTCGATTTTGATTGTTGGTTCCCGGTTTTTCCGATGAGGACTTAGAGATAAATCCGTATGTTTTAGGGTTAGGCATTAAATACTACTTCTAAATAGAGGAAAAGCATATGAATAAAATTGCAAAACAACCCATGGTGTTATTGTTGATAATAACTCTTGTTTTTATCCCATTCGGAACTTCGGCCCTTGCAGGCGGACAGACCTCAGATGAGGAAAACGGCGGCGCCCTTATGGTCGCTGATCTTCTTCTTGTCAGGCCGTTGGGAATCGTCGCAACTGTTTTGGGCACAGCCGTTTTTATTGTAGCGCTCCCCTTTGCAGCTATAGCTGGCAATGCCGAAAAGGCATCCCAAAAGTTGGTCAAAAAACCTGCCGCATTTACATTTACAAGACGACTGGGGGAATTTTAAAACATATCTTGGACAGAAGGCAGGGTTTCAGCAATGACCTTGCCTTTTTTTATTTTCCATTAATCTTATCCCTCAATTTTCCTGAACATTTAAACGCAACAACCTTCCGGGCATCAAGCATCATAGCATCACCAGTTGCGGGGTTCCGGCCTTTACGTTCTTTCTTTTCCTTTACACAGAACTTGCCGAATCCACTAACAAGAACATCTTCACCGGATGCCAGTTTGCTTTTAATGATTTCTAATAGGGTTTCAACAAGTTCTAATGATTTGTTTTTGGGAAAACCGGTCTGATTATGGATTGATTCTACAATTTGAACTTTCGTTAGTGCCATGATGTGTTTCTCCTACGGATATGAATGATATTGTTTTGACATTTTGTTTCGTATCGCATTTAAGTTAAATATTGTCAAGATTTTGATAGGTTATATGAAATACAGGTGTGAATGTAATTGAAATGGCTCGGTTTTGTTAAGTTTAGCAATCATTCCTAATAACCTAAAATACTTGACAAATTATTTTATAGGAGTATGATTGCTAATAATGTTCGAATTTTTCCTTAAATTTTAGGAAAGGGAGAACAGATATGATGATACAAGAAACCCCATTTCTCACATGAAGAGGTGGGGTTTCTTGTTGATTTAGAATTCCTATCTGAAAAACATCCTCGGAGGCTCTATGGCAGATAATAACACCAAAAAATTGTTACATCCTCTCCTAATAGCTCCATCCGATCCAAACACACCTTCGCCGCTCACCGTGGAGTTTAGAAAACGAAACAAAATCTACAATTTCAAATCTGTCAGCCGAAAGAATCTCGAAAAATATTATGACGAAGGCTGGGAGTACGATAGGAAACTGAAAAAAAAGACCCGTATCAGACAGATAAAGGGCTTTGATGAACAACTGGAAAATGAGGTGTGGTGTTTCTTTTACAAGATGGGCTATCCAGAAATAAATGAAGGGCGGCACTTCAAAGTACGCTTTGAGCGAAGAGGCCAAATTGTTGATGAACAACAAATCGATGTTTTTGCAAAGGACGATGAAACTGTAGTCTTTGTTGAATGTAAGGCTTCGGAAAAACTGAAGCATCGCCGCCTACAAAATGATATTGAAGCCTTTGCCAATAAGAAAAAATATTTCGCAAATACTGTAAAGAAGCACTATGGAGAGGATTTCAAGCCAAAAATGCTGTGGCTGTTTATCACTAAAAACATACGATGGTCGCGGACTGATAAAGAACGAGCAGAATCAGAAAAGATACAGATAATCACTGATAGAGAATTCCGTTATTTTAAAAAAGTGGTTCAACATTTAGGACCTGCCGCAAAATATCAATTCCTGGCTGAATTTTTCAAAGATCAGAAAATTCCAGAATTAAAAGATACGATTGTGCCAGCTATCCGTGGGAAATTAGGAGGTAAACATGTTTATTGTTTTATGACAACACCGAAACAGTTATTAAAAATCGCATTCGTCAATCATCGTGCCTTAGATGATCCAGAAGGATATCCTACATATCAGCGGTTGGTTGATAAAACCAGGCGCAAGAGAATTGGATCATACTTGGAGAATGGAGGTTTCTTTCCTACAAATCTATTAATAAATTTCAATAAAAAAGTTCGATTTGATCCACAAGTGAAAGACGAAGAAAACGATATTCACTATGGGCAATTATATTTGTCCGATCGATATAAAGCAGCCTGGATTATAGATGGACAACACCGCCTGTATGGGTATTCTGGGTTAGATGAAAAATTCCTTAAACAAAATATCATGGTACTGGCCTTTGAAAAGTTACCGAGGGTCGAAGAGGCTAATTTGTTCGTAACCATTAATCATGAACAAAAATCAGTCCCAAGGGATTTATTGGATGATCTTGAAGGCGACTTAAAATGGGGATCAGATAAGCCAACTGAGCGAATAGGGGCTATTGCGGCAAGACTGATAAAGATATTGAACGCGGATCTTGGAGAACCATTCTACAATCGTGTAACCGCCCAAGGTATCCGTGCAACCGATCAAACGTGCCTAACAGTTCCAGAAATAAAGGATGGGCTAAAAAAATCAGGGCTTGTTGGTACAGCTACCATGAAACGTAAGTTTTATGATCCTGGGCCGTTGTGTGAAGCGGATGATGAAAGTACACTAACCAGGGCCAGGATTGCCCTGAATCTGTATTTTTCATTTATTAAGGAAGCCAACCAGAAAAAATGGGAGATGGGTCGCCCAGGATTTCTTTGCACTAACCCTGGTGTTCGTGGTTATTTGATGTTATTGGCTTCGCTGATCAAATTTATGGAGAAAAAGAAAAAAATTGATGCAAAGTTTCTTGACCCTGTCGATTTAATTGGTGAAATTGAAGATTATTTAGAACCGGTGATTATTTTTGTTAATAGTGCCGGTGATTCAGAATTCGAAGAATTGTTCAAAGTTAAGTATGGATCAGGTGGAGCACCCCAGTATTATTTTAAACTTGTTCAGTTAATAAACGAGGAGACACCAGAATTTTCACCAGAAGGATATGACGACTATGTACAAAGTCAGTCGGAAGAAAAGATCAAAAGAGCTGATGAAATTGTAAAGGAACTCCAGAAAATAATACCAGCCTATATTTTCAATAAGTTCAAAGAAATTTACGGCGAGAAAGATTATTTAGAAAAGGGTGTGCCCAATGTTAAAATGAGAACCAGAGCTTATGAAAAACAACAATCAGAAGACCCTTCGATAAGATCACCTGAACTGGAAACATATTTTGAATTTATTGAACTAAAGAAAATAGTGGAAGTTAAACAGAACTGGTATCTTTTCAAGGATGTTTTCAACATCCAAATTCCTGAAAAGAAAGGCTTAAACAAACACACGGCATGGATGGATCGGATTAATGAACTTAGGCGTGTTGCTGCGCACAGCTTTGGAAGGGAATACAAAGTAGAAGATTTTAACTTTCTGGATTGGATCTATGATAAGTTTAAGATGAGTCTTGAATCAGCCAAACAGAAAGAGCCCATCGAAACAAAAGCTGATGAAACCCAATATAATTCTGAAAGAGCGACTATATAGAGATTCTACATGAAGAAAAATGAAAAACCAGTAGTTCCGTTTCTAAAGTGGGCAGGTGGTAAAAGATGGATGATATATGAATACCCAGAATTGTTTTCAACAGAATATAATCGATACATCGAACCGTTCCTTGGGAGTGGCGCTGTATTTTTTAGTTTAAAACCAAAGAAAGCGATTTTATCTGATCTGAATTCTGATTTGATAGAAACTTACTGTGCGGTTAGGGATGATTATAATCGCGTAGAAATAGAACTGAGAAAACATCATAGGAATCATAATAAATCATACTATTATGAGATGCGGACTAAGCGGCTAAAGGTAAGTGCAACACGTGCCGCGCAATTCATTTATCTAAACCGCACATGTTGGAATGGGTTGTACCGTGTGAACTTGAATGGTTTTTTTAATGTACCTATTGGAACAAAAACTAATGTCGTTCTGCCCACCGACAATTTCCAAGGAATATCCAACCTCCTGAAAAGAGTACGGTTGATGAGCAATGATTTTGAACCAATTATCGCAAAGGCCAAGGAAGGCGACTTACTGTTTATCGACCCACCATACACGGTTAAACATAACAACAATAACTTTCGAAAATACAACGAACATATTTTCAGTTGGGAAGATCAAATCAGATTACGTGATTCGTTATTGGCTGCTAAGGCAAGAGGAGCGAAAATCATACTATGTAATGCCGATAGTGAATCCGTAATAAATTTATATAAAGGCATTGGTAAAGTTTTCAAGCTTAATCGCAAAAGTAAATTGGCAGCAGACCCTTCAAAGAGACAGAACACCACTGAATTAGCGATTATATGTGACAGGACGGACGTGACTTGAAAAAAATATGATATCTATATATAAATTGTCGTTGTGAATAGTTTAGAGATTGGCAAGGTACATCAAGAATTAAGGGGGGATCATTTGAGATAACATTTTGAAATCTTCAATGGTATTGCTCTGAAGCAGAGTGAAACTTCAGGCACGTACACTTTTAAATAGTCTATTTCCCTCCTTGAAATATTAAAATCCATAAACCCAGCAAGATGAATAAAGCTCCGGCCCCTGCTTTAATATAGTTTGTAGGAATTAGCCTACTTACAGCAGATCCAAAGACAACTGCCAGCAAGGAGGTCAAAATAAGTGCACACGCAGAACCGATAAATACAGCCAGCTTTGATTTGCCTTCAGCAGCAAAAGCAAAAGTCGCCAGTTGAGTTTTATCGCCCAATTCAGCGAGAAATATCATTCCAAAAGTTGTTAGCATCACCTTGAAATCCATGTTTTGATCCTCCGTTTGCAAGTGAATCTATAAAAAAATCATTTTTTGATGAAATCAAACAAGTTACTAAAGCGAGTAGCTGTTTCTTTTAATCGAGAAAATGGTTTACAGTTTTGAAATCACAAAGTTTTGACATAAGTCCGTATATTTGATAATTATTATTACGGAAATAAATCTGCAATAAAATTATTTAAATTGGCATTTGGGGTTGAGGCACTCAATCTTGAACGAAAAAAAGGATAATTATCCTGTCTGAATCATTAGCCGGTCATGATAATATCAACAATACCTTGACTATGTTTCAACGCTTTTCTTATTTACTTATCCAAGTAACCACAAATCGAAAATCCTTTGATAATTTTGAATAAATAGTTTATTAATATTATAATATCAGGAACACTTCATATTACAAACAAGGCTTTTGATAGATATTTGCAGATAAAGACTGATGATACAAAAAAATATATAAAACAGCATTTAATTAAAAAAAAGAGACTTGTGGTGAATAGAAAATGATTCCCAACATTTTTATTAGTTCAACAATTGAAGATTTGCAGTATCTAAGAGATGCTATTCGTGAACTCATTATAGATCTCTCATATCACCCTGTAATGAGCGAATATGGAGATGTGGGTTATATTCCAGATAGGTCAGTAGAAGAATCATGTTATGCTACGATAGCCGAATGTCAATTAGCAATTTTGTTTATTGGGAAAAGATATGGATCAGTCTCTGGAAATCAATTGAGTATAACACATAATGAATATCGGGTTGCTAAGGATAAAAAGATTCCAATAATAACGCTTGTTGATAGTGAAGTTCAGTCATTTAAGAGAGTTTATGATGCAAATATTGAAAATGTAGAAAAACCAAATTATCCAGGAATGGATCATCCTAAAGGAACATTTCAACTAATCAAAGAGGTTTCTGAATCCCCTTTGAATAATGGAATATTGCCATTTAATTCTGTAAACGAAGCAAAAAACAAGTTAAAAAAACAGTTAGCCCTTGTTTTTGGGAATTTATTAAGAACAAAATTTGATCCGGTAAATTCACAGTTAAATGATGTGCTCGCAGAAATAAAAACGCTTAGGCATAATCTTATAAAAGAAAATATTAATGATACAAAAAAATATATGAGTGCAATTAGGTTGTTATTAGATTTCGAATTTAAATTGTTAAAAGATTTATCAGAAGTTTTATTTCGTGATATTGAAGATGCTCCTAAAATTTTGATAAAGTCTAAGACTTTTGAAGATTTTTTGAATAACTCAGGAGTTAATTTAGTAATTAAAGAAGAATTTAATATAATAATAGGAAGAAGGTTGATGGAGAATGGAAAATTAAAAACTTGGCATCAGTTTGATGCTTCTCAATATATTGAATCTATGTCAAGGGAATGGAGCTATTATTCAATTGATGATAAGAATAACATCCGAATGGATGAAGAAGCAAAAAAGTGTTTTGAAAATATATATGAAGATTATCAGAATCAACTAAAAAATAGGATCTTCATTTTATAATGGGATATCAGTGGAATACCAAATAAAAAAGCGAGATCAAATTAACATATTGAATTCGCTTAATATTTATGGTGGAGACGACAGAAGTCGAACCAGTATATATTATTTGCAATTAACCATAGCTTTTTTGAAGTCCAAAGGGCAAGGTTTTTGACCTTGCCTTTTTTATGTTTGATATTCAGAAATATCACAATATTTACATTCACTTGGTGAATGACCACTTTCAATTTTCTGTATTACATTTGTGAACATACTATTAGCTTTTAGATATGTAATGATGATTATGGCCTCTGTTCGGCTAACGCCTTCCTTTTTTAGTTCACTCTCAATATCCCAAAATCCTTTTAAATCCTCTGGGTTATCAAAATATCTATCTAAGATATTTACAACGTGGTCATATTTTTCAGATGAAATAAAACCTATCTCATTCAAATGTTCTGTAAGTACGTTTTCAAATCCATTTAGTAATCCGTAAATACAGGCATCACTTACCGGACATAGATCAGTATCAATGCGTTTTTGTGTTCTGTAAATTTCTCCAAGAATTTTACCCATAAAACATAATTGATCGTTTTCCATTTTTTAGCCTCCCTATATTTTTTAGTTTTTCATTATATAA
>CAZBOB010000156.1:0-8654 GCA_964492995.1 uncultured Desulfobacteraceae bacterium
CACGCCGTCGTGGAGCGTTCTCCCTGTATTGGGATTCAAATGCGTTTACCCTGAGTATTTGTTGGACGAATATTCTGCAGTATCAGCGGCCATAAGACCATTGAAGTCAGTGTGGGACAGATTTGATTTGAAAGGATAAGATAAATCACTTTATTCAATCGGTCGAAAAAGAACACAAAACAAATCGACAAATTTTATTGAGATATATTTTCGGAGGGAAAAACGTGGTGGTTTTGAAAAAAAGTATTTCAGGAAAGCGGAAAAATGTTACCAACTTTTAATTTTGCTCACCGGCAGTGTGATCCCGCATGAAATTATCCAGCTGTGATAATTGACTTTGATTCAGTTCATTAAATTGAATACCAACTTTCCTTATGGCAAAGGTGCTGAAGGGGAGTTTATTATTTATATGCAAATCCGAAATCTTTTTAGACGGTATATCTTTTAAACAAAAACCTTGACCGCTTATAAATATATCAACCTTAAAGGATTCGTGCATTTCCTCTCCATTAACAATATAATTGAAGGCGAGCCCCCCTCTGCTGATATTTTTAATTTGACCCAGTTTAGAGGAATTATTTTTTAGCAAAGCATATACTCCCTCCTGAACCATAAACCGTTTATGTTCCCTTCGCTCAACTCTTTTTTCTGTGTTTATCATGGCACATCCTTTTTTTTAATCACCTATAACTTTTTGTTCGATATTTTGCAATTTAAAAATAATTTGAAAACCAAGTTAAAAAAACTAAGAGTATTGCATTGATTTACACCATAGGTATATATTGTATGTCAAGAAAAAAATGACACAACATATGGCAATTAAAACCGGTTTGGTTGCTGTTCACCAAACAGTGAAATAGTAAAAATCCTGGCGCAGAAGACCGGGTTTTCAGTGTAAACATAAAAAATAGGGCTTGGGAAAAGGTGAAAAATATGCAAAAAACGTCAATATTTTGTTGAAATCCATTTTTTTGACGCTAAAAGTGTTCTTTCAGGGCTTACGGCGGGTAAATTTATTGTTCTTTCAAAAAGTTATCTAATTAAACGTCTCGGAATTTCTACAATCTATTGAAAACAATAGAGTTTTGAGGCTTAAATATTTAACGCGTGCATGGAATGATGGAATGATGGAATATTGGAATATTGATCTTAAAATGATGCTATTCATTTATTTAATTCTCTGTCAAGATGAATTTTACAATAACCCACATTTCCATTTTCCCAGAACCCATTATTCCATTATTCCATTGTTCCATTATTCCAATTGTGAGCAAAGCGAACTAACTTGAATCATAAAACAAATCATCTATGATTAAAAAGAAAATCCAGACTGAAAAATTGGCTTAAATATTGCGTGATATCGTTTTTTAAAAAAATGCATTAAAAGTATTTAGAATTCCCGTGAATCGAAAAATATTCAGACCTCGCAATTTAACGTCTCGGAAATTCTACAACTTATCAAAAATAAAAGTTTTTAATGGTAACCTGTTTATGCTATCAGAATGGAATAATGGAATGATGGAATGATGGAATATTGGGGGTAAGGGCGGAAATAAACCATTTTAATTGTAAAAAACTCGTTTCCTTCAACTTCGTTCAGGACAAGCTCACCCATTATTCCATCATTCCATTATTCCAATTGGGGCGAAGCCCCTAAGTTCTTTCCGAGAAATGCTGCAAACGGATAGCATACCTTATTTTAACCGGTAACGAACAAAGAGCAGCCAGTAACGAATTTCAAAAGGAGCGGTTAATGGAAAAATGTCAATTCTGCGGTTCCGTACACAATGTCGGATTTATTTCAACCCGTTTTGCGGGGACAGACGGTGTCTCCCTTGAAACAGCAAAATGGGCTACTGTTTTTCAACGGCAAGGATTTCGATGTTTCTTTTTTGCAGGCGAGCTTGATCTTCCACCCGATTGTTCCTACCTGGCAGAAGAAGCTCATTTTACACATCCCGAAATTAAAGATATTTACAATAACTGCTTTGGGGTTCATAAACGCGACCGGCACGTTACGCAAAAAATTATGGCAATTAAAAGAAAATTAAAGGATGAACTGTACAAATTCATCGAAAAATTTGCCATAGACCTTTTAGTTCCGGAAAATGCACTGACAATTCCGTTGAATATTCCCTTAGGCCTTGCCATTACCGAGGTAATATCAGAAACCGGGATACCCACAATAGCGCACCATCACGATTTTTTCTGGGAACGCCAGCAGTTTCTGACAAATGCTGTATGGGAATACCTGAATATGGCATTTCCTCCCCACTTGCCGTCCATACGGCACGTGACCATAAACTCTTCCGGTGATAATCAATTAAGCCTCCGAACAGGCATCTCGGCAACTATTATTCCGAATGTCATGGACTTTGAAACCCCGCCTCCTCCGGTTGATGATTACGCAAAAGACGTACGGCAATCCCTTGGCATCGAAGATGATGAGCTTTTTATCCTCCAGCCGACCCGTGTTGTGAAACGCAAAGGAATCGAACATGCAATAGAAATAGTCCACAGGCTGGGGAAAAAGGCAAAGCTCATTATTTCCCATGCTTCCGGAGATGAAGGCTACGATTATGAACAAAGAATCATGGAATATTCAAAGCTTATGAATGTCAACACTGTTTTCGTGTCAGATATTATTAATGAACACAGAGGGATGACGAAAACCGGAAAGAAAATTTACACGCTTGATGACATTTATCCACATGCCGACCTTGTCACGTATCCGTCCACTTTTGAGGGGTTTGGGAATGCCTTTCTCGAAGCCGTATACTTTCGCAAACCCATAGTTGTAAACAAATATTCAATTTATACATTTGACATCGAGCCCAAAGGGTTCCTTGCCGTAGAAATAGACGGCTATGTTACAGAGGATGCCGTTCGCAAGGCAAGAGAGGTTCTTGAAAACCAGGAACTTCGTCAAAAAATGATCGAGACAAACTACGAAATTGCAACACGCAATTACTCTTTCTCGGTTCTAAAGCAACGGCTTAAAAATCTCATATATGACTGTATTGCCTGCAATCCGGAAAATATGAGAAAATAGATTTCCTCTTAAAACCCGTTATGAATCTGCCGAATCTTCCCCCCATGGCAGCCAGCCCTGCCCCTTATTGTCGGAATGCTTACCGGAATTTATGGTGGAATAGCCTCCATGGTTGAAGACCCGGCCCTGTTTTTATCTCTGGGACTCAGTGCATTTTGGTTCCGGATACCCAGATTTATCACGGCAATTATTGCCGTGCATCTATTTGACTTATACTACAAAATTAAGCTATATAAAATACTCGGTTCTGTCTCTAATGATTAATATCTAAATCGAGTGATTTTTTACTCGATCTGCACCGATCTGTTGCGCATCAAGGATCCTCGAAAATCCTCGACATATCCACGGGTATGGATTCGTAACAAGGTCTGAATTGCCATTGATAATGAGAAATGCCGGCTAACGATCAGGAGTGCAATTTTAAATGACCCAAATATATCCAATTGGCGGTGGAAAGGGAGGTGTTGGAAAAAGCTTTATCACAGCCAGTCTTGGAGCACTGCTGGCCAAGTGGGGCAAAAAAGTCGTACTGATCGATTTGGACCTTGGCGGTTCAAACCTTCACACCTTGCTGGGGATTAACGACCAGCAAGGAGGGATAAACAGATTTTTAGATAAAACAGTGAAGAATCTCGAGAATACGGCTGTTTCCACCGTTATACAGAATCTATTTTTTATAAGTTCTTCGCTCTGTTCCATGGAAATCGCGAATTTGTTACACGTGCATAAACTAAAAATAATAAACGCGATACAAAAGCTTTCTTTCGATTACATTCTGCTCGACCTTGGGACCGGAACAAATTTTAACACTCTCGATTTTTTCTTAACCTCGAATCAGGGAATTTTTATATGTACACCCGAACCCACAGCAATCGAAAATTCCTTTCGATTTATTAAAGCTGTCTATTTAAGAAAATTGAAACATATCGTTAAACGGCACTCCTTTAACTCTGCGGTAAAGAAAGCTATTATTGGCCCAAATCACGAAGCAATTGCATCGCCTGATATCATAGAAATAGTGCTAAAACACGATCCTGATCGTGAAAATTTTTTGAGAAACCGTTTAAGTGAATTTAAATTCAAGTTTATTTTAAATCAGTTTCGCAAAAATTTAGATGCAACCATTGGAGATAAAATTGAAGACTTATGCAATAGGCATTTTTATTCTAATTTTCAGTTTCTTGGAAATGTCGGTTATGATGTGCGAATTCATGATTCAGTTCTTTCAAAAAAAGTTTTTATCCATAAATACCCTTATGCACCACCCGCAATCGATATAAAAAAAATTACGGAAAAGATAATCAAACGCAGACCATCGATACCCGTTACAGGGGAAATATCATGAAAAATTTCGAGGGACTGAATTATTACGAAATTTTAAAAATTCCATCAAATTCCGCCTCTTTTGAGATCAAGCGTGCTTACCAAGACGCGCTGTCAATGTATAACGAGGATTCCCTGGTTACCTATTCTTTGTTTTCAAATGAAGAAAGAGATAACATTCTGAAAACGGTTAAAGAGGCTTATTCAACGCTGATAGATGAAAACAAAAGGGCCGCATACGATACTATTCTTCTGGATTCCGGACAAATTGAAGTGTCAATTACATCCATTCAAAATCAAAGAAAGCCGCCCCATGCCCATACATGTAATATGACAGACAGCGACAATTTTGATGAAAGGGTCAGAAAGAAATCGAGAAAAAAGGAAATCGAAACGCTCTCCAACGAAATACTTTCTAAAGATTTGATTTCAGGTGATGATTTAAAAAAGATGAGAAAAGCAGCAGGGATCGAACTATCTGAAATTAATGCCGTTACTAAAATCAGTGCTTCTGTTTTAAAGTCCATGGAAGAAAATCGGATCGAGAGTCTTCCTCCCAACGTTTATTTAAAAAATTTTTTAAGACAGTATGCGGAAATGCTTCAAATAGATCCACAAAAAGTCATTGACGGTTATCTGAAACATATCTCTCTTACTCAAAAAAAGTGACGGTTCTGTAAAAAAGGATAACCGCCTATATGGCTGCCGTGTAATTGGGGCCGACGATCAAAAGATTGTTAGATATGGTAGACTGAATTTTTTCCATTTTGCTCCCAAAAACAAAAGTTTTTAAAAGATGGTGACCATATGCGCCCAGGACAACCAAAGCGTTATGAGGCACATCATAGAGGTTTTCTTCAAGCGCCTTGTTTCTTAAAAAATGCCATGTATTGACATAACGGCTCATTTCCGTTTCTAAATTTTCGTCCTTGATAAGCTTTTCATATGATTCCTGTGAGTTGTTTTCTACCAGGGTAAAAACGTCAAGAGGCATGCCGGAAATTCTGCATATACGAAATCCCAGTTTTAATGCATTGAACGCATTGACCGAACCGCCGAAAAACACGGCGATACTTTCCCATTCTTTATAAACCGGGCTGGTGATAAGAACCGGAAATTGTGCGGACTTAACGATGCGTCTGACCCGTCCCCCTATGTAACCCAGGCCGATTTTTGAAGACAGGTCGCTGATGCTGCGAGGGCAGCTCATGTAGTCGAAATTCGTATGGATATCCGGCAGGGTTGAGGCGGTATAATGCTTTGGATCTAAGAACCTGGGTTCCACGCCCGCTTGCTCCAACAGCTCGGTCGCGTGTTCAAGGGCGGTGTCCGGAGACATAAGATACGAATTGTCAAGATCAATCTGCACCACGTCGTTTTCAAAATACATTAAAAATTTAGTGGACTTGGGAATGTAAATAACCGGAGTGACTTCTACCTGCTTGGAAAAATAGATCGATTGGAGCAGCGTCTCTCTCCCCAGAGGGCTGTTTCGGAAAATATGGAGCAGCTGGTGATTCATTTGACTCTCCTTTCTGTAATCTCCTTTTCATCAAATTGACTGGCTCGTCTGAACCATAAGCTCTTTGCGATATTGATCCAGAAGATGCCCTTTTGAAATCAGACCGATGAACCTGTTGTTCACAACAACCGGCATGGAAAAAAGACGATTCGCATCCATTTTGCGAATAACATCGGCTAAATCGTCGTCAGGATAGACCACTTCAACCCTGGTGTTCATGATCTGACCTAAAAATACCGTATCATACATGACCGGATTAAAGAGATACTGCCGGATATCGTCCAAATGAATGATTCCCATAAAATGACCGGTCTCTTCATGTTCCACCGGGAAATAATTTCGATGAGATTTTTTGACGATGTCGATAAAATCGCGCAGCAGCATGTTTTGTGTTACGGCAATGCAGTCCTTTTCTATAAGTTCTGAAACATTAAGATCGGACAAAACCCGTGCATCGGTGCCGGGTCTTAAAAGGTGTCCATAGTCTACAAGTTCTTTCATATAATAAGCCGCCGGTTCAATATAATGGCAGACACTTGTCGTAATAGCAGATACAATAATCAGCGGCAGGATAACTTCATATCCTCCGGTAATCTCAACAATAAGAAAGATTCCGGTAAGCGGCGCCTGTAGCATCCCGCTGATAAGACCCGCCATTCCCAGCAAAGCAAAGCATCCCTGGTTTACCCATGTTACAGAAGGCCATAATAAAGCAAGACCATGGTGATAAGTCAATCCTGCAAGACTTCCGATGACCAGGCAGGGAGCAAATATTCCGCCGGATCCCCCCCAACCCAGGGTCAAAGCGGTGGCAACAATCTTTGCGATCGTAGCAAGCCCCACAATGACAAGCCCCTGTGAAAAAGCACCTTCGATCGTGGTTTGAACCACATGATACCCTTTACCCAGAACTTCCGGAAGGAACAGGCCGATCAGGCCAACCGCGCAACCGCCTATGGCTGCCCGTATCCATAAAGGGGCCGGCAATTTCTTTGCTATTTTATCCATGGATCTGAGCAGACGGGTGAGCAGAATAGAAGCCGCAGCCGTCAATACAGCCAATCCAACGCAGGCAAGAATGTCCATATGGCTGATATTGAACAGGCGGTGGCTGAACGGAATCTGGTTTCCCTGAAGGATGCGGCTGATTTCAGTACCCATTACCGACGCAATGGCAATGGGAACAATATGTACGGATTTCCATTCTCCGATGATCACTTCAATGGCGAATACCATTCCGGCAATCGGTGCATTGAAGATGGAAGATATTGCGCCGGCCGCTCCACAACCGACAAGTGTTACTCGCTGGCGGTCATTTAAGGAAAAATATTTTGCGATATTGGACCCGATCGCCGCACCGCTGATAACAACCGGGGCTTCGGGACCTGCCGAGCCTCCGCTGCCGATGGTAAGAGCGCTGGAAATGAGCCTGGAAAAGCTTGAGCGGAACCTGAGCAGGCCGCCGTAACGCGATACACTGTAAATGACTTCCGGCACACCGTGCCCGGCCCCTTCTTTAACGATTTTTTCCAGAAACAGGGAAGAGAGCGCAGCGCCGATAGCCGGCAGCACAAAGACCCACCAGTAATGGCGCAAATGATGAAACCAATTGAACATGATCATTAGGGATCGGTTAAGAATCACGGATGCCAGACCGCTACAGCTGCCGACAATAATAGCCACCAAAATGAGCAACAGACGATCGTCTAAACGAAAAATGGTCCAGTTTGCAGGGTAGCGCCATGATTGAAAAATGCGCATATTGCCAATACCTAAGTTTCCGCTCTATCGAGTTGTTTTTCGAAATCAGCTATTTTTGCAAAAAACGATGCTTCATCAGGGGATGTTTTTAAAAATTCAACAAATGAATTGTCGCGAACACAAAAAGAAAACCTTGAAAGAAGATGGAGATGAATTTTAATAGACTGGCTTAAAAAAATAAACATAACAAACACCGGCCTGCCATCCACTGCGCCAAAGTCTATGGATTTTTCAAGAAAGCATGTGCTTATTACCGGGCTTTTCAAAGCATCCGGCAGCGGGTCGCGGGGATGAGGAATGGCAACCCCTTTGCCAATGCCGGTTGATGTAAGGCGTTCTCTTTCAAGCAGGAGTTGATAAAGTTCTTTTTTTGAGGTTTTGGATAAAACAGGCATATTTTCAACGGCAGATTTCAAAGCCGTTTCCACGTCATCTCCTTTAATATCATACATTACACCACCACGCTTCATGGCGGACAGGAGATTTTCGAGTCTTTCTTCATACCCCCGAGATTTTACTTTTTCGGGTATTAAAAACGGCAGTCTATACATTGCAGCCCATTTTTTCAGAGCAGATTCGCTAAATAGATAGCCGTTGCCGGTTTTTTGTATGGGTATTCTTCCCTGGCGTATCCAGCGTTCTACGGTACTTACATGAAGATTAAGGCACTGGGCAACCTCATGTATTGTCATTTTCATACAGATATAATGCTATAATGATTAAAATTGATGTTAACGTTTACGGTTCAAATTTGTGAGGTGAAACGAAGATTTCTAAACCTCTGAACCCTGAACCTCTGAACCCTGAACCTCTGAACCCTGAACCCGTGAACGGTTACAAATTTACATCCCTTGATTTTGCCAAATTTTTGATAATAACTAAAATACGTTTTCAAATCAAGAAGTTTATTAGGATGTTTTTTGGATTTCTCCCGATTCTATTTAGTGTCCATCCATAAATGAGGATTTTTGTTCAAGATCAAGGCATGTGAAAAAA
>CAZBOB010000157.1:0-8552 GCA_964492995.1 uncultured Desulfobacteraceae bacterium
CCGGAACCGGTATATCCCGACGAATGATATGATGAGGCCGATGTCAGGTTTACCCCTTCACTTTGAACGTCTACCGGTATGAGCCTGTCAGGCAGCTTAATAAATGAGAGCCCTCTTACATTATCGGCAATAGCTGTCAACATATTGACCGGCACCGTGACTTTTGATACATGGCCGGCACGTTTAATGATCTTGCCACCCAAAGCCTGAAGTTCCGCTTCATCGATGCTTGTCCCCGGTTCATTCATTAGAAAAACAGTGATCTCCTCCCGGTTTTTTATTTTTAAATTCCTGCCCTGTGCAAACAACCGGGCCGCCATGGCGGCTTTTTCATATTCTACCTCAAGTTTTTTCAGGCAACTCGCCATTTTGGGATGAACATTTTCTTTTGCCGGGGCCATATGCAAGTCTTGAGCCTGGGCAAAGGTAAAAAAGGCAAACTTAAGCGACAAAATTGTGCCGAATATGGTTAATAATTTTCCGTATCTGATTCTATTCATGGTTTTATTCTCTCGGTTTTATCAGTCTTTTCGGAAGGGTTATTGTCTGAATAACGGATTCTTTTGCCAGGGGGATTAATCGATTTAACGGAACCCACGCTCTTGACAGGTTACCGGCCGTTTTCTCAATCATTATATTATAATTTTCAAGCATCTTCTTTCTTTCAGAGATTGAAGAACCGGGATCAAACGAGATGTATACCTTCACCAACCCTTTGGTCAAAAAAATATGATGTTGCTTTGCAAAATGATCAGGGTCCGGTGCAACAGCAAGTTCGTAAAGAATTGAGGTTAGCTTTAGTTCTCCCGGAGGTTTATGCTGCATGCTCAATTCTTTGGGTAATGTATTTTCTCTCTTTTCGGGAACAGAATTGGTGACATTAAGATCATTTTCAGAGTTTGTTACACATCCTGCAAGCATAACAGATAAAATTATTAAACATAATCTTGTCATTTTTCCATTCTGCCAAAGGTTCAACGGCTTTTTTTATCCCTTCCTGTTACGTTTTATCATCGGACGCTGCCGGAGAAGCACATAGGTTGCCCCTGCACCGCCGTCACAGGATCTTGCGCTTGTAAAGGCGATAACCCACTTTCGCCAGGGCCCGCAGGTAAGCCATTGGATAACACTGGTTTTTAAGACCGGCTTGTCAGGCGAGGAAAGGCCGCGGCCGTGTATAATCAGAACGGTCTTTTTACCGGTTGTTATGGAATCCGTCAAAAATATTTCAAAAGCATTCCGGGCGTCTTCCACCCCGAGTCCGTGGAGATCGATATGGGCCTGTATTGAAAAATCTCCCCGGTGCAGTCGTTTGGTAATCTCAGGATGTACATTATATCCCCGACCTTCGATATATTCCGGGGTATCGGCAACAACAAAACCTCTTCCGAATTTTAAAAGATTATTCAGCTTAAGCAAAGTCTCATTTTCAGAATCGGTACCAGGACCGGCCGGAGGGCTGGATATGAAACTGTGTTCTATCCGGTTTCCTCTGGGAATTGGCGTAACGTTTTCCATGGCCTCCAGAAAAAGTTCATTTTCGGATACTTGTTTATTGGATATATTTTCATCGGTTTTGGAAACGCCATTTTTGCTATCGCAGGTTTTCGAAATTTCCTCGTCCGCATGGTCGACGGGAGAAGGATCAGATTTTAATGATTTTTTCTCAAGCAATTCTTTGAGTTCTTCAAAGGGCCTGAAAGTCCCTGATGACTTGGAAGTTTTCATATTGTTCCTCCATATTTGACATTTTAAGGAGGATTTGTTCTTTGGACAAGAATTATTTTTTCGTTGATTTCTATTGTTATCACTTTGTTATAACTCGGGAGCCCCGGAAGGAATCAGACAGGCAAAAACCAGGGTGTCTTCACTTGCATTTCTTATCTGGTGCTCCTCATTGCCGGGTATAAAAATAACATGGCCTTTGGTTACAGGTATCCATTCACCTTGGGATAATACTTCACCGTTACCTGAATGAATGATTATCTCATGCTCCCATTCATGTGAATGTTTTGGAGAATAGCCACCTTCAGACAATTCAAAAAATCGCATGCAAAAATTATTAGCTCCGTCAGATTTGCCGATTACCAAACGTCCTGTAACACCTTTTACAGTATCCGCATCGAAACGCTTGGGTTCTGCTTCAGAGTAGTGTATGATTTTCATTGTCATCTCCTTAGCCAAATTGGTTTTAATATCAATCTGCAAAGGTTAGGTCAACAAAAAGTAAGTTCTCAATAAGTTCTGGTGTATTAAATAATCATATTGACCCGAATCCATAATTTATTGAGAAGTTACAACAAAAATGGAGAATGAGTGATTGATGATGCAGATCGGCTCAAAAAATTGGAAAAATGTTATATATGACGGGGCCAAAGATCTTGAAATCCAAATTGATCAGGAAAAAATAGATCAATTTGGAATTCATGCTTTTGAACTTTTAAAATGGACCCGAAAGATCAACCTGACTACCATTTCCGATCCTTTGGAGATTGCGGTAAAACATTTTCTGGATTCCATAGCACCGGCCCCGATTATTCCTCCGGATACCTCTTTGCTTGATATTGGTTCGGGCGGCGGATTCCCCGGGATTCCACTTAAGATCATGATACCCTCTTTATCTGTTACTCTTATTGATGCTTCCAGAAAAAAGGTCAGTTTTTTGAAACATGTGATCAGAATGCTCGGTCTTGATAATATTGAGGCTTGTCATGTCAGGGCGGAGGATCTGTCCAGGGCTTTCATCTCTAACAATACTTATGATGTCATCATAAGCCGGGCCTTATCCTCCATGGTCAATTTCGTCCAGATGTCATTGCCCTTGCTTGCAAAAGATGGATTTATAATAGCCATGAAGGGGAGAATGTCTGTCAAGAAAATAGAATCTGCGCTATTACCGATAAAGAAAAGGTCTGGCATACAGAAAAACAGCATAAGCAATTTTAACATTATACTGAAAAAATATAGACTCCCGTATCTAAAATCGGAAAGGTCTATCGTGATTGTAAAGAGCATTCTTTGAAGAATTTAGGCGCTTAGCTATGTCATATCGACAATTTGTTGCCGATGTTTGTAATATTTTGTATTTATTGATTTATAGTGAGCTAAAGTTTGAAGTGAACTAAAGTGAGCTAAAGTTAAGGAAAGCGCCACAGGCGCAACACATTTAATATTTAAATTGATAGAATGCCTACACTTTAGGCACTTCAAACTTTAGTTCACTTTAGGCACTTTTCCGGTCTATTTGGATTAGGTGATAGGTATGGACAAGTATTAATCCTTTTGGTATTGGTCTGGAACTTAAAATTTTTCAAGAAGTATTGGGAGTTTAAAAAAACGCGAGAAAAAGGAGAAAAACTATGCCCAGTAATGACCCGCAGCCCAAGATCGACTTCACCGTGGACCGGAATAATCTTTACCGTGAGGAATCCTTCACCGATATCAAAGTTGCCGCCATAAGGCGACTTACACCTGTAAAACCCGATGGATCTGATGATGAAAGCCGAGATCCCATTTATATGGCACAGACACAGTTGATGTCACCATCAGGACCTGTATTACTTCAGTCTATTCTTGATGCAGGGACTTTAGAACAAGCCATGGAAAGATTTCCCAAAGCCATGCAAAAAGAGATGGACAAGGTAATGGAAAAAAATAAAAAGGAACAGGGGAAAGTGGTATGAAAGTTTTAATTTGTGGCAAAGGTGGCAGCGGAAAGAGCACCCTCTCGGCCCTTATTGCAACAGCTTTGAAAAATCGGGGGTACCGTGTTTTACTGGTCGATGCTGATGAATCGAATTATGGTCTTCACCGATTGCTTGGTATTTCCCATCCTGTCTCATTAATGGACAGTCTGGGCGGTAAAAAGGGATTTAGAGAAATGACAGCGTCGGCATTCCCCCAGACTTTAGATGCCGTTCCTTTTAAAGAAAGAATACGCATCAATGAAATTCCAGGGGACTGTATCACTGAATCTGACGGAATCAAGCTGCTTGTTGTTGGAAAGATTCATCATTTTGGAGAAGGATGTGCCTGTCCCATGGGGGTGCTTTCAAAAATGGTTTTGTCAAAACTCGTTTTTAAAGAAAATGAAATCGTTATCGTAGATACATCCGCCGGCATGGAGCATTTTGGTCGCAGAGTCGATGCAGAATGCGATATGATCATCGGAGTCGTGGATCCCTGTTTTGAGTCGTTTGTGCTGTCAGAGCAAATGATTGATATGGCAATAAAAGCGGGGGTCGAAATATTTTTTGTACTTAACAAGTTTGATGAAAAAACCATAGAAACAATGCATAAAAATATAAACCGTGACAAGGTGATTGCCGAAATTCCGTATATGCATGCTATTTTTATCGATAATCTTGAGGGTAGGGAACTCGGCACAAGTTTTCCGGAAATAGATCCGATCTGTCAACGAATAGAAGATTTTAAAAAGAACGTATGATTCAACCGAAAGCAACGTTCGGGCTAAAAAGGTCTAAAAGCCAATGGAAAAACCGGAATCCATAATAAATGGCGCCTATCCAAACCGCCCGCTTGTGGCAGTGGGCGCCGTTGTTTTTAAGGAAGAAAAGGTCTTGCTGGTACTGCGAGCCAAACCGCCTGCTGAAAACCACTGGACCATTCCCGGAGGATCAGTTGAGTTGGGCGAAACCCTTCAGGAAGCAGCAGAACGGGAAATATGGGAAGAGACCGGCCTGACTATACAGGCCGGAGAGCCTATATATACATTTGACGTAATTGAACGTGACCCGAAAGGGGCAATCCTGTTTCACTACGTTATTGTGGACCTGGCGGCCGATTATGTGAGCGGAAAACTCCGACCGGGTGATGATGCCACTGATGTATGCTGGGCCTCATCCAGGGATATCAAAACCCTGAAGGTCAGCGCTGCGACACGTAAGCTGTTAAAGCAATTATACAGGTCCGGGTGGGTATAAATCAAGATGGTTGGTTATTGAAATACCCGTCGCTGAATAATTAAAATGATTAAATTCTTTAGGTTAGACAATATAGTTCACTTCGAACTTTAAGAAATTCACTTTAAAGGGAGATAACAATTATGGGCACCAATAATATCGTTTTTTTGGAAAATCTGGAATGGTTCGATGATACCGGCAAGGAACTTGTTCATCGACTCCCTCAGAAAGGTTCCGGGGAAATCAAATACGGGGCTCAGCTTACGGTAAGGGAAAGCCAGGCAGGCGTCTTTTTTTATCAGGGTAAGGCTATTGACGCTTTTGGGCCGGGACGGCACACCCTTAAAACAGCAAACATTCCCATTTTAACAAAAATTCTCAGCCTGCCATGGGGACTTACCAGCCCGCTTAGGGCGGAAGTCTATTTCGTAAATATAAAGGTATTCACAAACCTCAAATGGGGAACCCGCGACCCTGTGGCCTTTAAGGATTCCGAACTGGGTCTCATCAGGCTCAGGGCTTTTGGAGTCTTTAACCTTCAGGTCATGCAACCGGTGTTGTTTGTAAACAACCTTGTTGGCACCCAGGGCATGTATACCACCCGGGAAATTGAAGAATATCTTAATCGTGTTATCGTCTCAAGGTTCAACGATTACATGGGAGAGACAATCGACTCGATCCTGAATCTTCCTGCAAGATACGAAGAGCTGTCCGAGGGTATGGTCAAACGTCTCCAGAAGGATTTCAGCAACTTCGGTCTTGGACTCACCCATTTATATGTCAATGCCATCACCCCCCCGCCCGAGGTTCAGCAGGCCATAGACGACCGGAGCCGTATGGGTGTTTTCAAGGATATGAATAAACTCATGCAGATGAAAGCGGCCATGGCCATGGAAAAAGCTTCGGAAGCCGAGGGTGGCGCCGGTCCCGGGATGGGCATGGGATTAGGATTGATGATGCCGGCCATGTTTTCCCAATACTTTTCCGGAGCACAGCTCCAATCCCGGCAACCCGGCACCCGGCAAGAGATTTCATGCCCGGATTGTAACAAAACAATTCCCCCGGATGCAAAATTCTGCCCGTTTTGCGGTCATCAGCAACTTGTTTTTAAACAGTGTACAAAATGCGGTAAAAACCTGACTCCTAGCGCAAAGTTCTGCTCACGCTGCGGCCATCCGGCAGAAGAAAAACCAAAGCCAAAATTTTGCTCAAAATGTGGCGGCGAGAACGTTACGGAATCGACATTCTGCAACCAGTGCGGGGAGAAGCTTTAAGAGCCGGCGAACCATACATTTAAATTTGTATCAATTTAGCCCTTTGAAAAAAATATCGCATTCAGATAATCCGATTTTTAACGGCTCAGACAGTGACCCGCTTAAAAACCGGATCACCTGAATGCTTGTTGGCCTCGTTGTTTTATGAAATTAAAATGACACTTTAATTTTTGTATTGAAAAATGTCTGACATACTGATCGAACATCAATGCCCGCAGTGCGGAGCGCCGGCTATTTTGAAAGAAACAGATCGACTCTTTGGCTGCGAGTTCTGCCGGGTAAAATCCTATCTGCTTCAAAACGATTTTTTTCGCTATATGCTCCCCAACTCCGCTCCGAAAAATAAAGATATAGTATTTTTTCCCTACTGGAGATTTAAAGGGATGATTTTTTCCTGTGTAGAAGACGGAATAAAACACAGGTTTATAGATTTCAGTCACCAGGCCGTGGAATCCAGTTATTTTCCAATTTCCGTGGGACTGCGCAGTCAGGCACTTAAGCTTAATTTTGTTACCCCGGAGAGCAAGGGATATTTTCTGAAGCCGACCCAGCCCTTTAAAAACGTGATGAATATTTTTAATCACCGTTACAGCATTTCTTTACCGAATCCCGTTTTTCACCAGTCACATATTGGTGAAACGCTCAGTCTTATTTATTCTCCTTTTTATGCAAATGATAAAATATTTGACGCCATATTGAACAAGCCGGTTTCTCCGGTACTGCCGGATGATTTTGACGCGACGCTTCTTCAGGGCGGATGTCCCGACGGCCGCATTAATTTTATCCCGACGCTCTGTCCGGATTGCGGATGGGATTTAGAAGGCCGGCGAGATGCTCTGGTTCTGAACTGCAAGAACTGCGATTCGGTCTGGAGGCCAACTGCAAATGGATTCAAAAAGCTGAAATTCGCAATCCTGCCGGCAAAAGAGGAAAATATTATTTATCTCCCATTCTGGCGTATAAAGGCGGATGTAACCGGGATAACGCTCAATTCGTATGCGGATCTGGTCAGGATTGCCAATATACCGAAAGCGATTCAGAAAAAATGGGAAGATGTGGAATTTCGTTTTTGGGCCCTGGCGTTCAAGGTCAGACCTCAGGTTTTCCTACGTCTTGCTCGCAATATAACCATTGCACAACCACAGGGAAAACTGGTCAGGGAATTGCCGGACACCCGACTCCATCCCGTAACGTTACCGATTGAGGAAGCCATTGAAAGCCTTACCGTAAACCTGGCCGGTTTTATGAAACCTCAAAAAGACCTTTTTCCAATACTCCGGGATATAACTATAAAACCGAAAAGTTATCTGCTGGTCTATATACCATTCATTGAACAACATCATGAGTTTATCCATCCCGAGTTTCATCTTAGCATTAACAAGAATCAGCTTGAGCTTGCATCAAATCTGTGATGATATTGATTATTGAGCATTGGTCGTTGATCAATCGCAACTTATTTTTTTAGAATTTTTTAGTATGATTACAGAAGCGAATTACATATGTTCTGAAGTTCTACCGCATTATTCGAAAAAATCCATTCTATACCCCTGTTGAGCTCACGGGATAAACAATTTTTAGAACCAATATATCCTGTTCCAATGCGTTGGTTTTGCTTATGATGTTTTTTCAGTATGGCATCGGTTATTAAAAAGTAATGCCCTGTAACTCCCCGGTAATTTTTCCAAAGGGCCAGATTACTTAACCGTTTAACATTGAGCCGGGCGCTCGGAAGAAATGTTGACGAAGGTACAAAGTTGATCAACCTGAACATCTCGGGCCGCAAAGAAATGAAATGAAAATCAACCTGAGGCGTCAACGGATCGAAAAGATCCTTCAACACATTGTTTTGATATACAGGATCAGGATATTCTTCTTCCTTGATTTCGACCATAAGGTGTAAGGTTTTGCTATACTTTTGAATGACTTCGGAAAGAGAAGGGATCAAGTTACAATGTTCTTTTAACTCGGCAAGTGTTACCTTGTTTACCTCTATATCAGACTTAAATACTCTTTGAAGGTTCGTATCATGAAAGACAACCGGTTGCAGATCTTTGGTCCACCGGATATCAAATTCTATACCCCACACGCCGGCTTTTTTTACACGGTCAAATGCAGAGATTGTATTCTCAAAAACCGTCTTATTATCATGCTCTCCCCGATGTGAGACAATTTTACACTGTTTCAATAGTTCTTTATCGGGGATAGGTTGCGACAGGTACGCATAGAAAAAATCGACAACCTGAAGTAATCGTTCTTCAAGCCAAAGGTTGATGCTCATAACCATATCCTTGATAGTTTGTCTTTAACTAGTGTCCATCCATAAATGGTCTTTTTGCCCAATCTCTGCGTTATGTTC
>CAZBOB010000158.1:0-8403 GCA_964492995.1 uncultured Desulfobacteraceae bacterium
TCCACACAAAAGCCTGGATCAAGTTCATGCCATCTCTATGCCGGACGCCGCCCAGCCAGTAAACAGGCTCCCTCTGGACTTATCCTGGAGTTGTCTGAGCACCCCAGTTCTGACGTCATCCCAGATATTTCGACACCTCATCGATGGTTCGCGGTTGCTCATCTCCTTGATCCTTACCTGATCCCGTCTAACGGGACCTTTTCCTTAACGCTCACCACACCGGCTCTTTACCAGCGCAGCTTAAGGCGGTTTGAAACCTGCTCCTGCAAGCCGGTTCCGAGGGGCCTACCCTCATCTTTTGTGCAGTTACGCACACTTTCTTTATATTTAAAGTGCGCTCGTGGCACACTCAGACATATCCCAGGTTTTCGAAACAGTTGATACTCTGAGGGGGTAGATGGATATCAGAAACTATCGCTTTCTATGATAATCAGATACGCGAGATCATGCACCTTGATAATGTTGGTCTGATCCATTAGGTCAATATTAATATTTGATCGCCAGGAACTTCCTGCTCGAACGTCTCATTTGACAACTCAACCTTTTATGGCGAACCTAACATGCTGATATTAAATCTATAAATATGCTTATTCACAACACAAGGTTTGACACCAATCCCAAAGTTGTGACAAAGCTCCCTTTCAAAAAACCAGCTAAATTCTACATAATTTTCACCGCCTTTTACTCTTCCTTTCTTTATATATAGTGACATATTTCTATAAAAATTTAACAAAAAAATATTTTTTTATGAAAGGGGGTTGACTTTTTCAGTCAACCTCATATATTAAACATAAGGTTGACTGAATTGATCAACCGAACAACCTTTTCAACCTATTTTCAGATTGTTTTATTTATGGGAGTAACCAACAAAAATGAAGAAAGAAATAGATAAAAGTTTTGGCTTACTTCTAAAGGAGTTAAGAAAGGAAAAAGGATTGAGCATTAAAAAATTGGGCTCACAACTTGATATAAATTATAGTTATATAAGTAAGCTTGAAAATAACCACACCACCCCTTCTGAGGATTTTATAAAAAAAATTGCTGCTATTTTTGATTATGATAAAGAAGAATTAATGTTAAGGGCTGGAAAAATACCGGATGATATTATTGAAATCCTCCGAAGTAATCCCAAAGAGGCTGTAAAATTCTTGAGACAAAAATTTGAGAGCTGAGGAGAGCACAATCAGAGAGAATTTCCTTCAAATTATTGAAAGTGAAGCCTCAATTGACAACCGGTTTGTTAATGTCAAGCGCATTGATGCAAATGGTGGAAGGGGAAATTTTTCATTAGTATTCACTGCTTTTGACGAACAAACAGATAAAAAAGTTGTTCTCAAGTTTTTTGATCCCTTAAAAAACGGAAATATTGATAGATTACAAAGGTTTAGAAGGGAAGGAGAAATGCTATCAATCCTATCTGAAGAGCCTTATGTAATAAATAGCGTAATTGATAGTGTTGGTAAACTGCATAAAGTTTTTATAGATCCAGGATCTAAAATTCAAATTCCATGGCTTTTTGAATATATTGCTATGGAAAAGGCGGATTTCAATATTGAAGATTTTATAGATAAGAAAAACCCTAAAGCAATAGAAATTTTATCCATTTTTAAGGAGATGTTTAAAGCTGTTATAAGAGTTCATAATAGGAATATTTGTCATAGGGATCTAAAACCAGATAATTTTTTGGTCATTGGTAATAGTGTTTTACTATCTGATTTTGGTACTGCTAAAAGTCTTGACGGTTCGATGCCTGATATTAGACATGAATATGATTTGCCTATTGGAAACGTTAAATACTTTGCTCCTGAACTATTTTTATCAATAGGAATAGCAGATAAATATGCTTACAATGCCGATATGTTTTCTTTGGGCGCTATATTGTTTGAGTTGTTTACGAATACAACACTAACTTCTCAAATATATGATAAAGAATTTTTTAGGAGAATTGAACTGATCAATCAAGTCTTATCGAAAATGCAACCGGACAAAAGGCTAGAGGCGTATAAAGAACTATCCAAAGATTTAGACAGGGATGTAAATCTTCCTGAAATATTTTCCTATAATGACAAAGTGCCTAATTCAATAAAATTTCAAATTGACAAACTTTACAAATCGTTAGCTCACATAAATTTTACCAGACGTTTGAATAAACCTTTATCTGTACATAGACAAATAGATATAAGTTTAAAAATCCTGACGAATGAAATGAGTTACAAAAAATGGAAAGCGGAAAAACGTAAACGAGCAAGAATTAGAGAAGAAAGAAATAGGAGTAAGAGGGCCAGCCATGCTGACAAATAAGAGCGATATAAAAAGCCTTAATGAATTAATTATTGAGAAAGAAACCTTGTGTGCTGAACTTGAAGCTGGAAATCCATTTTTTAATAATCAGGAGTTTGTTTTTTCACAAAAAGATGATGATATTGAACAGGAAGAGTCCTGCCAAATGGAGCCTGAAGAGATTCATAGTGAAGCTATAGATAAAATTTTGAATGAAGGTTTGAGGGTGGCGCTGAATAGGGCACATAGAAACCCTCAAAATCCAGCACTAGCGAACGAAGCTGCTCTTGAGTACCTAAAAAGTGGGAGAGTCCAGGAAGCTATTGAAGGATTTAAAAAGGCTTTATCAATCGAAAAAACACATTTACCAGCAATTGCAAACTTAGCAAGATGTCATTCAATTAGGGGAGATATAGACAAAGCTCTGGAGATTTACGAAGATTTGGAGCGAATGACTACTAATGATGTTAGGTTTCTATCAAATATCGCATTACTCTATTTTCGTAAGAAAGATTTTGATAAATCTCTACAATATTTAAAGAGAGCTTTAAATGTAGACTCTGAAAATCATTCTGTATTGAATAATTCAGGGCTAGTTTATTTAGCAAAAAATAATATTAGCAATGCTATCTCATTGATTAGAAGAGCCGTCAAAATAAAAAATGACGATTATATTGCATACAACAATTTAGGAGTTTGCTATTTAGCTCTAAACAACTATCAAAAAGCCCTTCATTATTTCAAAATAGCGCACAAACTAAATAAATTAGCTAGAGATGTAATCAAAAATATTACAAATACATACCTTAGGAATGGAGATCACAATAGTGCAGTCGAAATTTTAGATGAATATTTGAGAGTTCACCCGGAGGATTTTGAGCTTAGAAATCTTATAGGTTGGTCTTATTTCAATTTGGGCGAATACAAGAAATGTATGAAACAGTTAAAGCAGTCTTTTAATTACACTAAAGAAGAAGAGATAAATAAGGTTGCTTCTTTATATAATAACATGGCGGTTGTTTATGAAAAAATGGAAGACAAAAGGAAGGCCCTTGAATCCTATTCTAAGTCGTTGGAGACAAACCCTAATGCTGATGTAATTGTATTAAATAATTTAATTACATTCTCTTTTGAGTATTTTAATTTAGAGAATACTAAAAAGCTGATTGACAGTGCATTAGAAATACATCCAGATAACCCTGTACTTTTAAATTATCTCGGCAGATTCTATGAGGAAAATCATAATTATGAGGAGGCCAAGGAGATTTATTGTAGAGTTCTTCAAATAGATAAGAAAAACCTTTTTCCATACTTGCGTTTATCCTCAATCGATATGGATGTCTTCGAAAAAATATCAGATGCTTTGCCAATTTTGGAGGAAGGTCTAGTTCTATTCCCTGAAAGTATAGCCTTGATAAATAATTATGCATACTGTCAACTATTAATAGGGAATATTCCAAAAGCAAAAGAATATTTGGAGAAAGTAAAAAATGTAGAAGATATCTACCTATCTGCTACAAAAGGATTATTATCAATAAAAGAGGGGGATATCCCAGAGGGGAGAAGGTTATATAATAGGGCGGCTTTTCTTGCTAAGAAAGATAAAGACCTTTGGGCACGTGTTAACCAGAAGAAATCTCTTGAGCTTGGTAAATATTATTTAAGTGTCGGTAACAAAAGAGAAGCAATACGTCTATTAGAAAAAGGATTGAAATTCAGATCTAAAGAGAGATATTTTGAAGACAAAATTATTAGGATGTTGAATGGTATTAAGAAATTGAAATAGTCAGATAATATCTTTAACATTAACTGTAACAACACGAAATAATTGTATGGGTTTTTCTTTTTATTGGCCAAATTATTTTTCTAAGGTTAGCAATTTTTCATGCCTACAAGAATCATTGAAACCCGTAAAGGGGACCTGAAAATTATTATCGGTGACGCTCTGAAGGAATTGAAAAAATTTCCAGAACAATCATTTCAGTGCTGTGTTACATCTCCGCCTTACTGGGGGCTTAGGGATTACGGAATTGAGGGGCAAATCGGCGCAGAAATGGATGTTAATGATTATGTAGCTAATCTCGTTGATGTGTTCAGAGAGGTAAAGCGGACGCTCAGGGATGATGGCACGTTATGGCTCAACATTGGAGATTCATACACCTCCGGCAATAGGAAGTGGCGACAGAGCGATAAGAAAAATCCTGCAAGGGGGATGGATTATAGGCCTCCCACCCCTAAGGGCTTAAAGCCTAAAGATTTGATTGGAGTGCCGTGGAAAGTGGCTTTTGCATTGCAAGCTGACGGATGGTATCTGCGTTCTGATATTATTTGGCATAAACCTAACTGCCAGCCTGAATCTGTCAAGGATAGGCCAACGCAGTCGCATGAATACGTGTTCCTTTTCTCTAAATCCAAATTTTATTATTATGATTACAAAGCTGTTATGGAGATAGGGACAAACGGAAAGAAAAAGAACAAGCGCAGTGTGTGGTCAATCAATACCAATGGATTCAAAGGTGCTCATTTTGCCGTATTCCCACCAGAACTCGTTGAACCATGCATAATTGCTGGCAGCAAGAAAGGTTCTGTTGTTATAGATCCTTTTTTCGGTTCTGGTACAGTCGGCGAGGTTTGCATCAAAAATAAGCGGGAATGCATAGGGATTGAACTGAAACCAGAATATGCAGAGATAGCGATTAGGAGGATGAAAAACACCAACCTTCAGTTATTTTAATTTCTTAACAGGCGCAAAAATCCATTCAGCGTGAACCGTACAATATGATTTATCAAGAGCTTTAATCTGAAGTTTTCTTTCACCGCCACCGTCAAAATATAATTCAAACTTCTTTTTCTTTTCCGTTCCAAACAATCCACCCTTATCCTTACCATATACCCTACAATAACCAGGTTTGGGCATCTGGGTGCTCTGATGCATCATTTGAAACTTGCCATCTTTAGCTTCAAGCAAAAGGTCTTTAGGAATCTCTACAAGCTCATAATGCCAGTCGCTTTTAGGAGGTTTGTCGATTCTTCTCAGGGTTAGGATTCGGTCATAAGATCTCATGTGATTAAAAAACTGCTCACGCAGCCCTACCAGGTCTTCTTTTTTATCAGACCAGTCACCTTTACCAAGCTCGTGGAATTTTGATATGTGAATGTATTCTTTCTTTATGTTTTTGTCAGCTTGAGTCTTTAAAGAAAATTTCTGGTCTTGGATTGTAATGTCATCACCGGGATTACCAGATGGTGATTTTTTTGCAGGGATTCCGTTACGATTGAGGATTGTTTCCAGGGCAAATTCAAACCTGTCTTTAGTGAAAGACTGTCGGGAAAATGTATGATGGTCTCTGAGGGCATCACCGAAATCATGCAAAACTTCCTCAGTTATAATATCAGAATCAGGGTTTTTTGTGAACTTATGAGAAGTCTGGAATTGTTCGATTAGTTCGCTGATCCACCCAATCTGCGTATCTGTAAGTTCATACAGTTTTAAAGAAACAGCCTTAACAAGATTTTCTTTTTTTGGATCTTTCGGCATGCCTGAAGATCTTCCTCTCTGTTATTAGCTGAAATTTTTTCAGATGCCTATCACAATTTGAAATTAAACTCAAATTTTAACTAAATATCCTCCAAAACCTAAATCTTTGGTAACGTTCAAAAGTTATGGCATCGAAGGGTTTCAGCAAAAAGGATACGAATACTGAAGTTCCCTTCAATACCAAGTTTTTGTTTCCAGTATTTTTTCCATTTCTCTTTAGAGTATTTTTTTAAAATGATAATATGGGACAATTTAGATACTGTTTTATCAGAGAATCGGCATTATATTTTGGGTATATTTCTTACAGATCACAGTTGCAACCAAGTCTTTGATAAGAGAATAATACTATAGAAATCATGCTTTCTGAGATCTGAGGTACCTTGCCAGCATTTGGGCTACAAACAATTACGGAGGCATTTTGATATCTGTAAGATTTTAGGCTTAAAATTCCTGCCCATAGCATTTACATGAAATAATGGTTAAATGCATAGACGTTGGAGATATCTGAAATCTTAAAACGTCCGGCGTCAGGGGCGGCGGGCTTTTTCGCCGTCCCTTACACGCTGATGTTAGATTTTTAATCTTGTGCAGTGATGGCTTTCCAGATAGCCTCTCCTGAAATCCATATTACTGCAAGGCCGCCAAGAAAAACATATAGTCGCTCGTTATCACCAATACCTATCACTTGTTTATCAAAAGATAAAAGGCAGACCTTAACACCCGCAGATATTGCTGCACATGTTAAAAAAACTACTAAACCTTCTGCCAACTTGGGTTTAGGACGATTAAATTTACAAGTTGCAATAAATAGAGCAATAATACCAAGGAGACCAAGGACTATTCCAACAATCGAATATATATCAGTCATAGCCTGCCTCCTTTTTCCTCCTACGAGCAATTAAAAGAGAAAACACACCTGCTCCAATGCTCACGAGAATACCTGCTATTCCTAAAAATACTTTGAATAGTTCTTCATGCTCTAAAAGATAACCATAAAGGAATGGGAATATAGTTGCGAGGCCAGCAATAGCTGCAATCAAAGCGGATATTAACCAGGATATTCTTGACATACTTATTACCTCTTCATTTTGAATCTAACCAAATCACCGGCTTCAAATGAAGCACAGCGGAATTCCCGTCCGAGTGCATAGGATGGTTTGCATCATATGCTGACGTCTTGAATGGCAAATCCTTTTACCTTCTTAATGAAATCTCCCAAGTGCTTTGGTGGTATATCAGTGATCCAGTCAATTAGCTTCTTCTTGGCAATAGCCGTTCCTTTGGAATCGCTCAATGCCCACGCTGGATTATCTGAATCGTCATCCTCTGCAAAGCGGAAAACATGCTCAAGAAATTCACCAATGTTGGAAATAACCCCGTCATGTATAAACTCGTCTAATTTACAGACTATCGCGTTCTGAAAGTCCAAGTGCACATCGTTGTATCTTCCGGTATCCAGATAAGGAAGGTATTTTGCGTTTGTGAGGATTAGGTCCAGGCCACCACTATACCTCCACCTGGACATTTTTTCCAGTCCTTTTCTGAACCGGTTGAAATTATCGTCGTCGAACTCAACATCGTCATAGTAAGGTCGACGATGGCGGAACCCGAAACCAATATCGTGTGGGCTGTCTTTACTCGTGGACCACATACGTTCATACCCAGCCCAGAAAAAATCAGTAATATCTCCGGAACGAATATTATAGTAGTAGAATCGCGGATACAAATGCTCTCGTGCTATCTTACTCTCAGGATGAGCAAAAAGGATTCCAACCAGCATAACTTTTTCGGTGTCAATTTCAATCGTTCCCGACGTGAAGAATCCCATATCCCCCATGTCCGAGAAATATCGCATAAATGTGTACAAATCATCCGTGTTACCGTTCCATGCAACCTTTAAAAATCGCTGTCTTAGTAGTCGTTGCATATGTCTATACGATGGAGATAGAATCATATCTCGCTCCCATATTTTGATACCAGCATTAGATATTGACTATCCGGCGTTTTTTTGTGCCGTATTGGGATGTTAACTATCCGTTTATATAAGAACCATATATGGAATAAAAAATAGCCAGATCACTAACCGTGAATTTAAAAACATACTATCAAAACAGAATTATCGAAATGACAGATATATTGAGACTATAGCACGGAATTGGATCTTTTAAAAACGTGTGTTTTTTTGCCACCTAAATTTGATCTTATTACAAATATCGTACAATAGCCATTGTCAAGTCAAGTAAAGCTTGTTTTTTACCATTGTCAAATTATCTTTGTCCAATGACAATTCATCTAATGAATTTATAGCATCCCGGTTGCTGTTCGGGATTAAATGACCGTAAATATCAACCGTCATTTGAATGCTTGAATGTCCCAACTGCTCTTTGACATAGACCGGACTTTTGCCCTTGCTCAAAAGCAAGCTGGCAAATGTATGTCGTATGTCATGGAAACGCATATTCCTTAGACCGGCTTTTGTCAGAAGACGCTTCCAAATGTTACGAATCGTATTTTGTGAGGTCGGTTCTCCCTTAGTGCTCTGATTCGTAAGTTCGATGACGTATTTTTTTATATTGTTTCACCGC
>CAZBOB010000159.1:0-8347 GCA_964492995.1 uncultured Desulfobacteraceae bacterium
AATACATTAAACTACATCAATACATTAAACTACATCTTAACAAAAAAATCAATAAATAAGGGAGCATTACCGGTTTATTAAAAAAAATAATATTTGGGCTGATCTTTATTGATCTATAATATTTATAATGCTATGGCAACACAAATGCAAACTAAAACCCAAATCACCCAAATAATATTTTTGGTGTTTTAGTGAAAAATCCGTTAAAAAAAACATCGGCCATATTATGTTATGTCACAATATTGCTTAATATCCAATATATTGCAACTAAAATTTGTAAATTCTCAAAAACTTCGGGTGACTTTGAAAGTTCAGTGTCATAATTGATGAATTCGTAAAAAGTAGAATTCATCACGTTTTAGGTTTTAAGATTTAGGTTTTAGGCAATTATAATTAACTGTTTTAACAGATACTTAAAACTTAACACCTAAAACTTAAAACGTCCGTAAAAAGTTCCGATAAATTTTGTGATACACTATAGCATGTATTCTATATCTAAAGCAACTACAATATACTGTGGTTAAAAATCGCGTTTCCGACTTTTTACAAGACCGTCAATTTTAATTAATTAATATAAATTAACAGGTCAGTTCCTGAAAGTCAATAGTCTATTTGTGGACAGGAGGTGTAAGTTAATCGTGGCGCTTTTCAATAAATACATAAAACTTTTTTTGTGTTTGGTAGTACTCGTCGGTGTGATCCAGACAGCGACAGCCGGTACGGATAACGATGACGGGCCTTTCACGCATAGGGGTGTCTCCTGGACCGACCTGACATTTATGGGGTCAAAAGCTCTGCTAAAAGTGACAGTAAAAATTCAGTTGGGATCACCGGCGGACATGTGCGGCGAGCTGTTAACAACGATGGGGGCGGAACTTGCTGACTGTTCAGGAGTGGGAAGAGATATTCAGTTCATGACGGTAGAAACGACCGCTAAAGGGATTGTCTTTTTTGATGAACAATACACGGAACAGTTCTGGTTTAACCCTGGAGATGGCCGGGCATATCGGCGTATTTGTTGGCGCAAGGGAAGTGACCCGTGGGTTAAAACTTACTGCTGGTCGGATAAAGGGGTACGCAGGCAAAACATTCGGCCTGGCAACTCCGATGAAAACAAACAGCCGCCAACCCAATGGACGCGGCGCATCGAGTCCTTTTATCCCTATCCTAAAGACATTGCCGGATGTTCGATGATATCGGGACCAAATTTTGTATTTAATATTTTATCAACCCTTGAGCCCGGCTGCCTGCATACGCCGTTCGAAATTTGCGTTTTTGGCAAAAAACAACTGCACCGCCTGACCTGTCGATATGAAAAGTGCTTGGCCATGGGAGTATCCTTCAAGATTCATTCTCCAGGGGGCGAGGTAAATGTAGATACTACGATTAAACCACTTGTTTTTTCAATTATGGCGGAATCAGTAGTGCCTGAAAACATGGCGCCTGAAATATTTTCGATGCTTGGTCTTCAAAAAGACATCCGTATCTACATAGATCCTTCAAGGTGCCTGCCGATCAGGATCAGTGGGACAAACACCAAAATTGGGAAACTGGTTCTTGAACTAAGTGACGTGAGGCTAAATTGATGCGCAGGAGACGGGCACTCGAAGCTCGAAAGTCGAACCAATAATCTTAAATCGCAACCGCGAGTTCTAACTTGGCAGAGACTCAAATAAGCTCGCTCAAGGCTTGGTTCAGGGAGCTTCAATTACACTCCTATGAGGGTTGGTCAGAGCCCTTTTTGGCTACAATCCGCTTAACTAAATGCCAGTCACTGACTGAATCAACGTCAATGGCAGCTTCCGGGAACGGAATGACGACTACACCTGCTTTAAATCCGAGGCGGCGCGATATGCGATCCAATGCCTCGGCGAGAGTCAGTCGACCCATGAGATAACGCATTACCGCAACCCATCCAAATGTGTTGATTACACGCAGCGGCTTTTTGCGCTGGTGTTCCACCCGGTGCCAGAAATATGCCGCTTCATGTGCCCGAGGGGTCAAAAAGGCAAAAAGGTTGCACGAGCAGTAAGCCGCATCCCGCAGGCGATAGGCGGTTCTGTGTGTTTCCGGGTAGGCCGTGGTCACTGTTTCATGTAAGGCGACACCGGCGACGACATCGCATCCCGACGCCTGCGCTTCGGAACAAAAGTGGTCGACGACCCGGGGACTCAACAGGGCGTGATCGCCGGTTGTTAACAGGACGGGAATCTCTTGTAGGAGCGATTTCATGACGTGGTAGGTACTCAAGCTGGGGGTGGCCTGATTTTCAAACCATCGAACTTCACCGGTGGCAACCCGGGCACAAAGTTCGGGTTCCTGAGCCATAATGGTCTTGGGTGGGCCGCATAGAATCCGATCTTTAACTTTGCCGGAGGATGATAGCGCTTGGAGAACCCTGTAGACCATCGGAATACCGCCAATCGGGGCCAGCGATTTACAGGGAACGCCGGCGGCCCGGGCTACCGGGTTGTTCGATTCCCTGTCGGCGGCAAGCACTATTGCCGTAAAAAGTGGTTGGATGGTATCCATTTAGCCTGCGAATCAAAGATTTTTACTATAAATACGATACGTTTTATATACGCTGCCGCCAATGTCCTCGATGATGTTCCGCATTCCTATATTATCTTCAAGGATCCAGGACAGTTCAACTTTTTTAATGCCGCGCTTAACACTGGGTTCCTGTAAGTCGGCGATCACCCGATACGCAAGCATCGCGCCTAACGGGCTCTCCTGATATTTGCGAAGAACACCCATGAGAGGTATGCGTGCGGTTTCGGGATATTTTACTTTCAGGCGCCATAATAGTTTTAGCCAACCCAACGGTAACAATCTCCCGTTAAAATCACGGATGACCTCGTTAACGTTGGGGAGCAGCACCATAAATGCTGCCGGCGCTCCATTTACCTCGGCGATGCTTACAACTTTCTCATCTATTAGAAGCTTCAGATCCTTACCCAGGTGTTCAAATTCTTTCTGCGTAAAAGGAACAAAACCCCAATTTTCGGACCAGGCATCATTGAAAATGCTCTGAATGATATTCATATCTTCCTGAAACTGTGATTTCCGAAGTGTTCGCGTTTGCACATGGCTTTTGGCTCTTTTTATAATCATTTGCATGGCCGCAGAATGTGCAAAATTCACATCGATTGTGTAAGCCAGTAAATCAATTGCCTTGCGATAACCGCACTGTTCAATGTGACTGCGGTAGTAAGGGCGCGCATGCCCCATCATTATCGACGGAGGTGTGTTGAATCCCGCTACCAACACGCCACATTCCTGGTTGATGGATAGACTGAACGGTCCCCGTGCGCGGGCCATGCCCTGGCCGCGTAGCCAGTTTTCTGCAGTATTCAGGAGCGTTTGAAAGGTCTCAATATTATCCTCGGCTTCCAGCATTCCCCAAAAACCGGTATTATCCTGGTAACGGTCAAGGTAAAGTCTGTCGATCTGGGCACTGATACGTCCCACCGGTTTTTTGTCTCGGTAAGCGATCCAGAAACAACAGGCTGCATGTTCAAAATAAGGATTTTTGGGGGAGAGGTGCATGCGTCGTTCAAACAATAGCGGTGGCACCCACATTGGATCGTTTTTATACAACGACCATAGCAAGCGAATAAACGTCTTGCGCGTCCGGCGGTCTTCCACTTTAATTATTTGCGGTGAATTGCCTGATAGCCGGCCATGCTTATTTGGCGTCTGATTTCTAATATTCATTTCTTTTATGCATTTTTGGGGTAGTCCGTGCAAACAGGTAGTTCGAAAAATTTTGACCGTGTTGACAATACACAGGTTGTGTGCCAAGGTCAATACGTGAAAAAGGAATCGTTGCCGTTTTCCAGTGGATTATGTTGCATGAATATTCTAACAATTTTTATTTTTTAAAAAAAGGAATTGACTACATGAAGGTGATTATTTTAAGCGCAGGGCAGGGGAAGCGATTGTTACCGCTGACTGCAGGATTGCCCAAATGCCTCTTGCCGATTCAGGGGAAAACAATGATTGAATGGCAGATTGATGAATTGATCAAATGCGGGATTCAGTGGATCACTGTCGTGACGGGGTATCGTGCGGAAAAAGTTGAGGATATTCTTTGCCGACGTTACGGACCGGAAAAGGTAAAGACCCTTTACAATGAGGTATATGCAAAGACGGACAACCTGGTGAGTTGCTGGGCGGCGCGTGATGAAATGACCGAAGATTTTATCCTCCTGAACGGTGACACCTTGTTTGAGGCGGCCGTGGTAAAGTGTCTGTTAGAATCGCCTGCCTGCCCGGTTACGGTTGTTGTGAGTCATAAAAATGATTATGATGCCGATGACATGAAAGTTGAAATGGAGGATTGCCGACTTGTCAAGATCGGGAAAAACATCCCGCCGGATGAAATTCACGGAGAATCTATTGGTATGATCTTGTTCCGTGGTGAGGGTCCGAGGTTATTTTGCAACGCCCTGGAAAAGGCCTTGGGTGACCCAGGGGCGGACAAGAAATGGTACCTGTCTGTGATCGATGAAATGGCCCGGAGGATGTCGGTATGGACATGTTCGGTCAATGGATTGCATTGGTGCGAGGTCGATTACCAGATTGATCTTAAACAAGCTGAAAGCGTCGTTACCGCCTGTACCGGTAATGGTGGGTTTAGCTCTGGCACAGAAAGCTGTCAATCGCAGTAAATGAGTTTGACCTAACGGTCAGGGGTATTAAACGAATGCCAGATAGCTCGACGGTAAAGAAACTACGCTTCCATCGAGGGCCTCGATAAGCGGGGAAGGTATTCGAAGATATAAAAAAATCTTCTTTGTGTTACACCTGATATCTTTTAAAACACGCAATAGCTATTTTTAAGTGTTTTTTGCACACCCTTCTGATGAATGCTTTTTTTATGGATAAAACGTGATTATTGAACGTTATATAATGCGTGAAATATTCAAACCCGCCGTGACGATATGTACTGTGCTAATGTTCATTTTTGGATGCTATATCGCCGCACGGTACCTGGAGGATGCCGTCCAAGGTCAGTTGCCGGGGTCTACCGTAATTCTGTTAATCCTGCTCAGAATCACAATTGCCCTGGAGGTGTTGTTGCCGACCACCCTGTATCTATCGGTGGTGATTGCCCTGGGTCGACTTTACAGGGACGCTGAGATGACCGCCATGTTTGCCTGTGGTATAAGTATGGCGCGCGTGATAAAATCTGTTTTTTTTGTATCCGTTATAGCCGGAGTGATTGTTGCTTGTTTTTCGCTTTACATTCGACCATGGGCATGGGGTCAGTTTTTTGGGTTAAAGTCCCGGGCAAAGGCTAATTTTGATATGACGCGAATGAAAGGCGGAAATTTTTATGAAATTGATAATGGTGAGCGGGTTATTTTTGCGGATAAAGTCGATAACCAAAAAAATCGAGCCAAGCGCGTATTTATCCAAACCAAACGGGATGATACGCTGCAAATTATTTACGCGAAGCAAGCCAGGCAGTACACGGACGATACGACCGGAAAGCCCATTCTGGTGTTTCACGATGGCTATCTTTATGAATTTTCCCAATTCGGAAAAGAAGAACGAATCTTAGAGTTCGAAAATTCGGCAATGCACCTGGAGCCCAAAGATGTCATCCAACCAGAATATAAGGTTAAGGCGGCTTCAACCGAACATCTGGTGCACTCAAACAATATAGAAGAAATAGCAGAATTGCACTGGCGACTCGCTGCACCACTGTCAACCATTCTATTGGCCCTTCTCGGCGTGCCATTGAGCCGATCCTCTCCACGCCAGGGGAAATATTCGAAAGTAACGACGGCGATTTTAATTTTTGCTGTTTACTACAACCTCAGTGCAATGACGAAAAAATGGGTTGGGCAAGGTGTTGTCGATACCATACCCGGAATCTGGTGGGTCCAGATGCTGTTGGCCGGTTTGCTGCTGGTTCTTTTGTGGCAGCCACGGTTATTATTTCGCTGGCGTAACCGATAGTGCCAGATGATGTATTTATGAGTCTGTTGCGTGGCCCCTGGAAAAATGCCGAGGTGACCAGATACAATTGAGTGGCAAGCGCATAAATGAAACTGTTTGATTTTTATATAGGAAGCAGTTTTTTAAAATGCTTTTTTCTGATTATTCTTATCCTGGCGGTGGTGTTTAGCTTTTTTGAATTAGTATCACAGCTTGATGATGTGGGAAGAGGCAGTTACCGACTGAATAATGCCGTGATCTTTGTTATCCTTACGCTGCCCAAACGTTTACTCGACTTAATGCCCATAAGCACGCTGCTTGGCGGCATCATTGCCTTGGGACTACTGGCCGATCACAGTGAACTTCTCGCATTGCAAGCCGCCGGAATATCAGTTCCGAGGATCTGCGCAGCGGTGTTGGCTACCGGAATGCTGTTGATATTAATATCCGGCATAATGGCCGAAATGCTAGTGCCGAACATGGAACAGCAGGCGCGCAAGGCCCGTGCGCAAGCGCTCTCCGGTACAGGCGTTACCTTAACCCGACAGGGATTCTGGGCACGCCGGGAAAATTCGTACATCCATGTCGATAAAATGCTCAGTGAAGGAATTGCCGCTGATATAGATATTTTTGAATTTGACACACAGGGCCGTTTGAAAATCTTTGCTCATGCTCACAGCGCGAACATTCAGAATAACAAACAGTGGTCCCTGAACGAAATTACGCAAAAGATCATCACAGACCAGGGAATTACAACAAAGAATATGGCCACATTGACTTTGGGCTCGTTTTTAAGTGCAGATCAGGTCAGTTTACTGGAACTTCCTCCTTACAGTTTATCAACCCCTGATTTAATTCGCTATATTCTATCCTTGCGGGAGAGCGGGCAAAATACCGATCAATATTTGCTATCCCTGTGGCGAAAACTCAGCATACCTTTGACAACAGGGGCGATGGTATTGCTTTCACTCAGCTTTGTATTCGGGTCAACCCGACGCATCAGTGCCGGCCGTCGCATAACCATGGGCACTTTTATCGGTGTTGCGCTCTATTTTGCCGATCAATTGATCATGCACCTTGGATTGCTATTAAATCTGAGGCCATTCATTACGGCGATGATTCCGGTAATATTGATATCTGGCATTGCTTTTTGGCGATTGCGTGGTGCAGTGTAACGGAAATGCCAATCCGGGCAAACGGTTTAACCTGCCATAGCAGGAACATAAACGCGCTGTTCCCCCCCGGGAATAAAGCAATAATCATTCGGTGAATAGACACGTTCGGCGATGTTAACGTCCCAGCCATTACCGGAGCGAATGATTTTATAGATGTAATAGCGAGCCCGGCGTTCATAGGTGCGGCCCAAAGACGATGCCGATGGCGCCCCCATAACCGGGGTTAAACCTGCCGGGATGTTCAGGGTGTTGTGGGCGGTTTTATGCGCATGGCCATGCAGGATCAGCTCAGTCCCGTAACGTGCAAGTAGCCTGCGCAGAGCCGGTGCATCCGTCAGGCGTCTACGCCAGCTGACAATACCGGATATCGGCGGGTGATGAATCGACATGATGCGGAAAAGGCGCTGACCGGCAGTCTGTTTTAGGATAGTTTCCAATTTTTTTAACTGAAAGGCTCCGATACTGCCGATGGCCAGGTACGGTGTGCTCGGACGGGCGGTGCACACCCCGATTAAAGCGATTTGGTCGCGTACCCGCAAAGTGGGGAACAGGTCGTCAAAACCGTTTGCCGAGCCCGTTTGTTGGTATTGTGTGTCGGAAACCATATAATCTAACCAGCAGGCAAAGGTTTTATGCCAATCGGTCCGGACATAAGTGTCATGGTTGCCGGGAACGACGGTGACCTGAGTCGGTGTACCGAGTGATCGCAGCCACCTCCGGACTTTTTTGAATTCGGAAGGCAGGCTAAGATGGGTCAAATCACCAGTAATGGCGATATGATCCGGTTTTGTCCGCTTCAGGTCTTTTTGAAGACTGGCAAGAATTTCATTCCGGTGCTCAGTCTTGCGGTGCAGTTTCCATCGCAGGTAACCAAATAACCGTTTATTGATAAAATCACGCTTTTTTATTTGGTCTATGCATACGATATGCGGGTCGGAAAAATGAGCCAGGATAAATTTTTTCTCTGGGGCCGGAACAGTATTCATTCGAGTAGAATCGCTGCTGATCTTTGTTTCATCGGAGGGAATAAAAGCCATTGAGTACCTATACACAAGTTAGGGGCTTCGCCCCAATTGGAATGGTGGAATGATGGAATAATGGAACAATGGGTTCTGGGATAATGCAATGTTGGGTTAATGGTAAAATATGTGTTGAAGATAAAATCAAAAATGGATAATATCCTTTTAAAAGCCAACCTTCCAGTATTCCACCCTTCCGTTATT
>CAZBOB010000160.1:0-8290 GCA_964492995.1 uncultured Desulfobacteraceae bacterium
CCCATACTTCGGGCTTGGCAAGACTCTTCAACTTCAGTTTTAGGCCGATGGAAAAAAGGAGCAGCGTTACACCTGCATCGGCAATCTTTTCAAGAGTTTCGCTGCCCTCGACGCCGAAACTCTTAAGGACAAACCCGGCGATCAGGTATCCCACGAGAGGTGGCAGACCGATCCTGCTGGAAGCGGCTCCGAAGACAAATGCGGCAACAATCCACAATGGGTCCATATTTGGAATGCCTCCTTAAACAAACTATTCTGAAAATGCGAAATAATTTTATATTACTTTCCGGAAACGCTATTATTTCAGGCTTTGAAATTATGGCACAAAGAAACGGCTGAATCAATTATTACGCTTTTAGCAACAGATTACAATATGGTGGAGTTATAATTTTTAATTTGAGGCGATCAGATCTGAATCCCGCCTTTTGATCCCCAACATATTTCAGAGACTTTGAACTGTAATACAGACTTATGCAAAAATTCAGCAATACCACAACTGTCCGTAACTCTATTCTATGATAGTACAGACGTCAGACATGTTGCAGATTTTTGAACAAGATGATATTTTAGATGTTTCAAAATCTGTGATTTAGACTGCACTGTTTTTACGGCGAAAAATCACGCAAACTAAATGTTTGGTAATATTTAGGAGGTATTTTATTGACGAATTTGATGCCCGCAATTTTCATTGGGCATGGCAACCCAATGAACGCATTGTCTAAAAATATTTATACCGAGGGGTGGGCTTCCATAAGCAAATCAATTCCACACCCCAAGGCCATACTTTCTGTCTCTGCTCACTATTACATACCATTTTGTATGGTAACATCAAGCCATAGTCCCCCAACAATTCATGATTTCAGCGGTTTTCCAAAGGAACTATACCAAGTAAAATACCCTGCTCCTGGAAGTCCCGAACTTGCCCACCGTGTAAAAGAACTGCTCAAACCCACTTTGGTAAGTTTTGATGAAAGCTGGGGGCTTGATCATGGAACTTGGTCAGTTCTGAAACATGTGTTTCCCAAAGCTGATATTCCTGTGGTCCAACTCAGCATCAATGAGACTCAGCCAACAATGTTTCACTATGAAATAGGAAATCGGCTCATGTCATTACGAAAAGAAGGTATTGTAATTATCGGCAGCGGAAATATAGTTCATAATCTGGCTGCGTATAATTGGAAAAACAAAGACAGACCTCCTTTTGATTGGGCTATGAGATTTGAGAAATATGTGCGAGAAATGTTGATTGAAGGTGATGTTACATCTCTTATTAATTACCAAAATTTCGGAGATGACGCAATGTTATCTGTTCCGTACCCTGATCATTACCTGCCTTTTATTTATATACTTGGACTTCGCAAGGAAATGGAGAACGTAAGCTTTCCGGTACAAGGGGTAGATGGAGGCTCAGTCTCAATGCTTGCTGTTCAAATTGGTTAACTCATTGCCCAACGCTTTTTTCACCAGACCGTGCTCTGCGCGCGTTCCGCAACGGTCTGCAGGAAAACATCTTCGGTTTTAGACAGTTCCAATACATTTCGATTTTGTGAACCCTTGGTCTGTGAATCGAACTATAGGACCATCAAAATTTAGGCATGAATTGAGAAAAAATTTATGTCAATCATCGAGCTCAATCTGCATCTGATGGAAAAAATGAAAGATCAATTTGAGATTTCATAAAGTCAGACATATTCCAGGTTTTTGAGGTTATGGATATTTTCACATTATTAAAAATATCTGCAGGCTATTTTAAATAGTTTGTGCATGCTCTGCACGACGTCCCCATGATTACACTTTATAATCACAATAGATTTATATGGTATGTCTTCAACCTACTACAATGTGCCATTTTTTTAATATCCTTGACATGTTACCCAGATTATGAGAAATGATAGTTGGAAAAGTTATCTGTTATCAACTGGTTAACCTGCACACACAATCTGATTCTCTTTTCCAATATCTTACTTACTGTCACCCGCAGTTGATTCAATCTTGGCTTGCCTTGTACTTTGACAATTAGATCTTATAAAATCCTTAAACACTTGGAGAGCATTATGTTATGAATTTAACCCCGTTTCTAAATAGAAGTGGGGTTTTTTATTTGAATTGATACCGATTAGATATCTGAAATTTGAAGATATTACATTTTAAACCTTTCTGTATATCATTACAATTTCCATGATAAACAGAGCGATATAATCACTGGCCCGTCCATGATCCCTTCGGGCTCATTCCCGGGCTTGCAGGTGATCCGCAGCGATTATATCTTCATCTAAGAGAGAGTATGAGGCTTTTAAACTACGATGAAAATCAACTAAAGGAAGTTATTTATTTCTGATTAGACAGGCATTTGACATGTTAGAGAAAATTATAATGGGGGGAAACAAAAATGATTAAAAATCTTGGTGTTAAAATTACTGCTCCTTTTGTAATTATTTTTGTTGTGGGCTTAGTTTTACTCATCATAAGCTTATTGTTTGAAACTATTTTGCCGAATATCTGGAGTACAATCCTTAATGTTCTTGGCATTTCTTTTATAGCAGTTTCACTCAGTGCCCCTATTTCTGAATTTTTTCAATTTAAAACTTTATCTAAACATATTCGTATACTCCAAGGTGCTCAATCATCCGGAATAATTCATGTGCTTGCATCCCGCGTAGAAGACAAGGATTCCTTTTTTGAAATTGTCGAAGACGAATTTGCAAAAGCAGACAGAATTTTAATGGCAGGAGTTGCATTTCCAAGAATATTTCACAGTCAACCTTATCCAGCTCCAATCGACGAAAAAATGTTCAACCCAAATATTCCGATAAAAGTACTTTTACTTAATCCAAAGGGAGAAAATGCAAATGAAAGAGCGAAGATAGAAATAGGTCGTGGAACCGTTGAAGATATTAATCGTTCAATTGGTAGTTTACGACTAATTGCCAAAGAAAGAATGAAAGGGTTAGAGATAAATATTGGTAATGAGGAAAATTACGAAGATGTTATTGATAAAATCAAAATTGAAGTACATCTTTATGATTTTTCGCCGATCGCTTTTATGATACAAACGGATAATTGTTTATTTTTAGAGCAATATCATTTTGGCAGATTGAAATCGCTGAGGCTCGGAGAATGTATAGGCGGAAGAACTCCATTGGTTGTATATAGTTCTAATTCTACAACATATAAAATAATGGAACAACATTTTATCTATATTTGGGAAAACAAATCCAAAGATATTTCGAGAGATTTTTTAGTAAAAACTAATCAAAGTTAAAATATAACATAACGGGTGAAACTGACGTGGTTGGCCGGGGCCCGTGCCGCTGAAATCTTTGCAGGCACAATAGTTTTACGCCCGCTGGTTACTCGCGCTGTTACAGATATCTCCCAGGTATTTTATATTTAGTAATTTATGTGCTCGTGGCAAGCTGTATCTGCAATCGGCATAGTTGGGATAATATAGATTTCAAAACAAAAATGTAATATTATAATCACTGATTTTAGCATGAGTAATTTTTTTTAATGGCTGCGTTCTTAAATGGAACTTCATAAAGTTAAAGCATATCTTAAAAGTCGAAGTTTTGATGATCATGGTCGCTTTAGGGGACAAAGCGGGGATTGCCTATTATTAGCATCAAAAAGAGGTAATTGGGATTATGCCGACAAAGAGTGTCGAGATTTTGTAGGCATTAAGATGAACGATCCCGAAGCTGATTGGATTCGTTTCAGATTTTCAATATCTCGTACTGCATTGGCTTGCAAGACTGTTCGAAATCTTACAAATGATCCAGAGGAATTTTTACTTCAAGCAGGATTAATAAAATTTAAGCGGTTTTTGTTAGAAAACGACTCGCCAGGGCGATCGGGAGAGTTTATGCTGCACAGTGGATCGGCTGAGAGTGAGTTTGTCATGTACGATTCCGAGGATTTACGATCAGAAATATTACGTGTAAGGTATCAACTACTTGATATACTGTGGCAAAATCGCCATAGAGGAAAAAAGCGTACATCTAAAGAGGATATTGAGGATGCTCTATGTACAACTTCCTCCGTGCTTGATGCAGTGATAGATTCCTTTAAAAGCAGAAAACTCATTACAGGTACCTATGACTCTCCTGGAATTAAAATTACCGCTGAAGGTGAAGTCGAACTGGAACGTCTACAATTATTATATGCCAAATCTACCACAGGAACTGGTATGAAAAAAAGAACTCCTTTAGTCGAATATGATGTTTTTATAAGTCATGCCTCAGAGGACAAGGAAGGATTTGTTAGACCCCTTGCAAAAGCCTTGAAACAAAAGGGAGTAAACGTATGGTATGACGAATTTACACTAAAGTTAGGCGATAGCCTAAGAGAATCAATTGACCGAGGCTTGACGAATTCTCGATATGGATTGGTGATTCTTAGCCATCATTTTTTCTCAAAGGATTGGCCAAGGCGTGAACTAAATGCACTTTTTTCTATAATGAAGTTGGATGAGCGACGGATACTTCCGATTTGGCACGAACTTACTTCCCAGGAAGTCCAAAGATATTCACCTCTGTTGTCTGATCTTTTTGCTGCTAAATCATCGGATGGCGTGGAAGCTATTGTTGGTATGGTTATTGAGATATGCCTGAATAGCGATTAAATAAGAGTCTACAACGGACTTTTGACTGACTCGGTTCCTTCGTCGTAGATCCTAAACATACTTTGAATATCTGCAATTTATAGCGGGCTTTTCGAGGGTTCGAAATTAGGAGATATCTCCCAGTGACCGCAACCAATGCCAAGGCTGCGATCAGAAAACGATATCTGAAAAATGATCCTTGCTTGATATTTACAGTTCAAATTTGATACATGCAAATTTAATGGATTTGCGATCATGGCCAGCTATATTTAGTTTACACTCGGCAGTATTGCCCCCAATATTTATTTTATGACTGAATTTTTCTGATATATTTCCATCTTTCTGAGATTGTTCTATTTGGGTTGTTTTTGAATGCGAGATTAAGTATATTCCCTCGGTGTCTGAGTTTAGGATAAGTTCGTTATAGCCAGGCTATAAGCAGTTTAAAATGGTTCTGCGTCATGTAGCAATAGAACGAAACAGCGTCTAAAGCCCCTGACCGTGAGTGCCTTGGAAACAAATATGGATGAGAAAAAGTCCCGCAAAATAAACGTCCTCCGACAAATTGTTCGGAGGAAGTGGTACTGGATTACCCTCCTTACCCTTTCGCTTCTTGCAGCGGCAATACTCGTATCCTTGCCATACGGAATCGAATACGCAGCCGAGCAGTGGTTATTGTCACACGGGCTGGAGGTTGCCAGGGTGGAAGATGTGGACTTCAACCCTTTCACCGGCACCCTGGTGTTGCGTAACTTACAGGCAAAGATAGGCGAGTCCCAAGTTCTTCACGCCCTGGAAACCAGGATGCGAATCTACTGGCTGCCGTTGTTGAGCAAAAGGGCTCAAATAGAAAAGCTCAGCATCAGAGACACCACAGTAATTGTTGATCACGATGAAAAGGGGCACTGGCGCATTGGCGGTCTGGCCTTGGTAGCGGCGAAAACAGTGGCAGAAAAGCCAAGCGAATCAACCTGGGGATTCAGTCTGAACCAAATTGAAATCCTTAACAGCCGGGTTGACCACGTGCTGGGTACTATGAAAGTCAAGCTTACCGTAGACAAGGCTACCATGAGCAGGCTGATAAGTTGGGACAAAGAGCAAGCAGCCCGTCTGGATTTTGAGGGAAAAATCAATGAGGCAAATTTGCAAGTGCAAGCAAACTTCTTTCCCTTTGCCACCCTGCCAAGGGTAAATGGAAATGTGAAGTTAGAACCGCTTTCGATGCAAAATTTCGCCGAACTGGCTGCACCTTACCTGAGAGGATTACGGGGTGAGCTTAGCATCAACAGTAGCCTGGAGGTAAAAAAGGAAAATGATAAGACCATTAGTTTTTCGCAGCAGGGAGAATTTTCTCTCCGGCAGGTGAAATTTCCGCTTAAGAGTGCTGAACCGGCCGCTGGTTCTAATGAAGAAGGGTTGGACTTGCAAGTCGGCGAGTTCGTCTGGGATGGGCAATTGGACTATGGCAAGGGAAACCGACCAAACCTCTTCCGAGCAGTGGGTGATGTGGTGATGCGTAGTCTGCAGCTGGATGACATCAAGCGAGAGGTAAAATTGGTTGCACTGAAGAGTCTTGGCCTTAAAAAAATCTCCGCCCAGGGCCTGAATCAAATCAAGGTGCCGAAGGTGCAGATTGAACAACTGGATTTAATACAGCGGTTCCAAGATAATCAACAAGCAGGCGACAAGCCTTCTCTGTTCAGCGCTTCCGGAGCTGTGCTCCAGAGTGTCGAGCTGGAAGAAGGGCGGCAGCTTTCCATTGAGTCACTAGAGTTGTCAGGAATCAGTTCCTTGCTTCGCCGAGACACCCGGGGTACATGGCAGCCCATCTCCGGGCTGTTTCTGCCAGTGAAAGAAAGTAAAAGGAACGAGACAGGTAAAAGCCAAGGTCCTGTTGTCTTAAAAATCGCCCAGGCCCGAATTTCTGACCAAGGCGTGTTCCATTTCGAAGATAGGGGGGTATCGCCACCCTTTAAAACCACTGCCACCATCAGCGAAGCGAGTCTGACGGGATTGGACTCCGGCAAGCCCGGGCAGCCCAGCACTGTGAGGTTGGTTGGCAAGATAGAGGAGCATACGGATGTGTCAATTCAGGGAAAGATAACACCGTTTACCCAGCGTCTGGGCCTCGATCTTGTGGCCAAGATCGATGATTTCGACCTGCCAGGCCTGTCTCCCTATGTGGTTCGGTTGGTCGGCTACAAAGTAAAAAGTGGCCATCTGGATACAGACATTGAGCTTCAAAGCCTTCAAGGAGACCTCAAAGGAAAATTTAAATTCACAATTAGCGATGCGGAGGTCGCCCCGGCTGATGCCCAGATTATGGAACGATTCGAACGGCAGCTAAGGGTCCCCCTGACTACTACTCTGGCGGTGCTGAAGGATAGTAAAAACAAAATCGAGCTAAAAGTACCCATTACGGGTGATATTACTGACCCCAAGTTTAACTTCACTGATGCTTTTAACCAGGCTTTGGTCAAAGGTATGACCAAGGCTGCGGGAAGCTACCTGAAATATATATTCCAGCCCTACGGTACTATGATAACTGTAATTGAACTCGGCATCATGGCTGGTAAAAAGATTACCGCTGTACGTTTGGACCCGGTCTTTTTCGATCCTGGCTCAGATACGATTTCCGATAATGCTGTCCATTACCTGGAGCGGGTAGCGGAGTTGATGAAAACGCGACCTCAACTTCGCATCAAGGTTTGTGGCCTGGCCACTGAAGCAGACAAGGGTAACCGAAAGGAAACCTCTGGAAAAAAGGGAGCAGAGCAGCCGACCGCTGTTGAAAGAAGCCCAGACGCACCCAAAGTTGAAACATATCCGGAGCAGTTGCAGCCTCTCACAGCAGACGAGCAACTGGGAAGCCTGGCGAAACAGCGCGCAGCAGGGATCAGCGAATATCTGGTGAAGAATCATGGGATCGAGGCCGATCGTCTCCTGGTATGTCTTCCGGAGTACGACGCCAGAGAGAGAGCCACCCCGCGGGTTGAACTGTTGGTCCCATGATCAAAACCACGTTAGGCCTCTTAAGCTGCCAAGCTATATGAAAAAACACTCTGACAAAAACGTGATATACGCAGCCTTAATCGGCAACCCTGGAACAGTGGTGATGTTATTATGGTAAACATCGATGCGGGGATTGCGACACTCACCCAACTCAATGCTTCCGGTTTTTATGAAGCCTTGGATGAGAAGTCAGGGCGACTTGTGGCGGGTCTAAAAGGCGCTTCGGAAAAAACAGGAATCAATGTTAAAATGATCCGAGCTGGGTCAATGTTGGGTCTGTTTTTTACAGAAAGGGATGTTAATAACTTTGAAGATGCCAAAACCAGCGATTTGAAAATGTTTTCCGACTATTACAAAGGCATGCTGCGTGAAGGTGTTTATCTAGCCCCTTCACAGTTTGAGGCCATTTTTGTATCTGCATCGAAAGTAGTTTTTCAAGTTGTTGAATTGAAATGCTTGCACCGCCCGATTCAATATTGTCATATAAAAGAAACCAATATCTTGTTGAAAATACCACCTGGCTTGTTGTTTATAAGTACCCGTCTTCTCGCTTAATTTCTTTATTACACATATCGCATAGCATTCTTAATAAACTCCTTTGCCTAACTTATTATGGGATATGTGGGACGTCCATAAATAAGTAAATAACTTGACAGATGTAACCATTTTAGCTATCAG
>CAZBOB010000161.1:0-8285 GCA_964492995.1 uncultured Desulfobacteraceae bacterium
CGCGTTGACTCGGGGCGTCCATGCCCCTCGCCCTTGCGGGCAGCTTGACAGCTGTACAATTCTGCTGTCCTGCAGAATTGCCTTGAACTTGAACAAAAATGAACATTTTTCAAAGGTCTCTTCTATTGAAAAACAATATCACAATGATTCTAAAACTTTATTTTAAAAATCATAACAGTAAACAAATGTTTTGAGTTGAGCGTTTCAAACGTAACTCGCAAATATCCATTAAAATTTTATAACGAATGCAAAACCATAACCCACAATTTCTCTATCCTCATTTGTTTCAACAATGCTTGCTTCGCAAAACCTACCTAACCATTTAAATAGATGTGTTATGTTAACTGCCTTAACCTTTTCTTTTCCTTCTGATTTTTCTGAGTCAAATGTTACAAATCCCTCTGGCGTGGCGTTATACACATATCGAATATTGCTCGGCCCTAATGTCGGCAAGGAATCATCAGCAGGATCATTAAAACACCCTATACACGGTTCAAGTACAGTCAGGTCTGTCACGGATGATCTTTTGTTTGTCATATATTGAGTTGTTGACTCGCCATATTCATCGATGGATATTGATTTTTCGGCTCGCAGCATTTCTTTACAGGAGAAAGAGAGCGGGTCTTTTCCATGGGGTGACAGGTTGAAATGCCTTCCACTTGGATAGCTTTTGCTTTTTTCGATTGCATCTCGCGGTTCGCCTGCTATTGCTGTTGAAGTCAGTAGAACCATTATGCCAATTAGAAGGGAGGATACCGCAACCATCCAAATTTTTTTTATATCTCTCATCTTCTTTCTATTAGTTATTAAGATTAAGAGTATGCCCCCGGGTTTGTTTCATTCATGTAAAATTGCGGATGAGCTTATCGTAATATGCAAAAATCATACAAGGTTTAAGACGCTATTTTAGAGAATATGAAAATGATTAAATTTCAGTTGATTAGCTTAAAAAGGTGAATTGCGCACCAAAAGTAATTGACAATATTTGTCAATTATTATGCCATTCTTTGATATGCTTTTCACTCTTTTGAGGCAATCCAAGTGAAAGAAAAAAACCGGGGCGTCTCAATGAATTTTGAATTGAAGCAGACCTTGATTTGAGTCTGATGACAGCTTGATAAAAACTAAAATGTCTTATAGTTTCAAGATGTTGTGATAAGAACTTCGTATCGGCAACCGATGTTGAAAAATATTGCGAAACTCCGATTATCTGATGGCAAAGTCATGATTTAAAGAGGCTGTGCAAGGTATGTTTACAAGAAGATTCTTCTATTGTCTTTAGCGTCATTTCATTTTCGGTTACCTGAAGGTAAAATGCTGGAAGTTCGGTCCAAGCCCCTGTGTTAATGTACCTAATACCATTAAAAATTCTATCCTCCGGGTAGTGAGTATGGCCGCAGGTTACCGCTTGATATCCATTTCTCATGGCACAATTTGCCGCGTTTATCATTACATTTTTGCATAGGAACCTGTAAAAAAGTTCCCATTTCTTGGCGTATTCGGCCACGTGTACGGGTCTTGCTCCCAATTTTACTCTCAAATCGTGCATGAGTTTAAACGCATGAATGAAAGCTTGATTTCTGGGCATGATCTCATCAAAATCGTGTCCATGGGCGATTAATAATCTATTCCCTAAGTTGTAAACACCCTTAAAGTGGACTTTCTCAAACCCTTTTGGTTCATAGCCATTATCATGATTACCTCGTACCCAAACGACCTTCCGGCGGTAAGATGCCTGCCCGATAAGGTCGAGGATTCGCTGATGCGGCGGCTTTAAATTTTCATAAGGATTGTCTATAATATCCCCATTTAAGATAAGTTCATAATCTTCAGAAATATTTCCGAGAAAACACTCGAAGTCCTCATATAAAAAATGGTGAGATCCTATATGCAAATCGCTGACAATGACTGCGTTCATCTCGTGTTAAGTGAATTTTCCTCCAATCATTTTAATATGAATGCTTCCCTAAATGCCGTTATTAAACTCGGTGTACATCATATTTCAAGTTAGTTCGCTTCGCTCACAATTGGAATGATGGAATATTGGAACACTGGAATATTGGGTTCTGGGAAAATGGAAAATTGGGTTATTGTAAAATTCCTCTTCACGGGAATTAAACAGAGGAATATCATCTTTTTAAAATCAGCATTCCAATATTCCATTATTCCATGTCCGCGTTAAAAATATAATTCTAAAAAAAAAGCTTTATTTTCGATAAATTGTAGAATTTCCGAGACGTTTAGTTAAGCGTTATTTCGTGTTCATTTTTCCCAATAAAAACGAGTTTTCTAAATCGCTTATTGGACCTGCCAAGTTTCTTTTGCAACACATCTCTACCAAATTGATGGATGGTATTTAGATCATCCGTGTCAATAAAGATTTGATAAAAACCAATACCACGATCTGATATGGCGTTAAACAATTCATGTGCAGAATTTCCATCAAAATCACCGAACAATTTCAGGTGGAGGCTATCTCTCGTTTCATGAAATAAAATTCGGAAATTTGAAGCCATAGGTATTCCTCCTTCTATCTGATTTATTTGACATTTTTATCAATGCAAAAATCATGCAAAACCAATCAATTTAATTAGTTCTATAAATATTAGTTAGTTAGCTTAATTATAAGAAAAATGTTGCTAAATATTGTGAAACAAACACCATATATTTATTACAACTTTTTCATATTGGGTAACTTAGTCCGTAAATCCTTTTATTTTCATTTCAGTTATCAGTATTCATCGGTTCACATGCATCGCCGATCTCTTTGCCGTTTTTCGGGGACAGACATATCACGTTCTTGCAGCGCCATATGGGGTTATCGTTGTGATGATACGATTATGCAAACGGCCATTATCGGCGATAAATCCGTTTACCAGTGTTTTGGGACGATTAAAAATGAAAGGCGCATTGTTTAGGTCTACGCAACGGCCCCCTGCTTCCGTGATTAGCAGGACACCGGCACAAATATCCCACTCATTCTTAGGGCCGCGACTCCAGGATGCATCGCACAAGCCGGCAGCGACTCTCGCCAGTTTGTATGCGGTACCACCCATTATGCGAATTTGTAACATATCTTCAAAGGGTTCAAATTCACCCCGTTTGCACTCAGAACGGCTGGCATCGACCAGGGCGCCCTCCAGTTGGTTGCGTTTTGTAACTTGCGCCCGGCTGCCATTTAGGAATATGCCGCTACCGCATATACCATAGAAAAGTTCGGCGGAAGCCGGGTTGTAGATAACGCCTAAAATGGGTTGCCCATTTTCTACCAAGGCAACGGAAACGGCAAACTCCGGGATTCCCATGATAAATTCCTTGGTGCCATCCAGCGGGTCGACGATCCAGACTTTCTCTTTTTGCAACCGGTCAGGCTGATCAACGGTTTCTTCACTCAACCAACCTGCTTCCGGTAGCCGGACGGTCAGGCGTTGATGCAAGAGAGTGTCGGCGGCGTAATCAGCGTCTGTGACCGGGTTGTCCGGTGATTTATCTTCAACGGTATAAGAGGACTTGTAATACTGCATAATGGCAGCCCCGGCGGCCTTTGTAATCTCAATTGTGTCTTTTAGTAGCGCTTCCATAATGAGTTTTTCCTTATTATTGCTTCCCTATACATAATTTAACGTCTCGGAAATTCTACAACTTTTTTGAAAATACAGGTTTATCGATTGCAACCTGTTTGTGCCATCAAAATGGAATAATGGAATGCTGGAATGCTGGAATATTGGGAGTAATGGCGGGAATAAACCATTTTAATTGTAAAAAACTCCTTTCCTTCAACTTCGTTCAGGACAAGCTCACCCATTATTCCATTACTCCATTATTCCAGCATTCCAATTGGGGCGAAGCCCCTAAGTTCAAGTATACCGGCAGCGATTAAACTGTCCGTTTTAACGAATTGTCAGATGGATACTTTTGATTCAGGTAGTTAATCATTACAGATTTCGAACCTTATCTCAAATATTTTTTAGTTCCATCTTAGGAGGATCAAGGACAAATTATTTAAAGATATGATAAAATGCTTTAAAGTTCCTTGGATTGACACAAATCCATATTCCGTTTATATTTCATTTATATTTTCCCGTCAAATTCTGCATACTACGGGAAAGTAGTTGCTTAAAGGATATAAATCGATATAACATTGATCAGTTGTCTTAACGCTGTTTATTTCTTTTGGATAAAAAAGTGAGGAATCAATGCCTTCAGAAAAATTGCGAGTGGCATCGGGAGTCAGCCAACTGGACAACTTGCTTGGAGGGCTCTATATCGGAGATAACGTAGTCTGGTATGATGATGCCGGCAGTCTGGCCTCCGTGTATTGTCTGAACTTCATTCAAGCCTCCCAAGCGCAAAACAGGCCGCTCATTTACGTCAGCTTTGACCGTTCCCCGAAAAACCTTTTGGAAAAGCTGGGGGTTTTGGCCCAAAACAATCATTTAATCATTTTGGATTGCTTTACATACGGAAAAGGTTCGGGTTCCAAAGTCTTTCTCAATTTTTACGAAAATAAAAAATTCAAGTGGCCCTGCCAAATCATAAAAGTGGATGAACCACGGCAAATCAACCACGTGATGGATGCCCTATACGGAATTCATGGAACTCTGGCCGGTGAGGTTCGATTCGTTTTTGAAAGCCTGACCGGCATGCAGGAACTATGGGGAGGCGAGCAGCATCTTATAAACTTTTATTCTCACTCCTGTCCCCGGCTGTACGAATTAAATACCGTTGCGTACTGGATAATCGAAAAGCGGGCTCACTCTTCCCGACTCAGAGCCCAGATCAATCAAATCGCCCAGGTTGCCATTGAGTTATCCGTCAAAAGAGGAAAGACCTCATTAACCATTCTAAAAGCTGAAAATCGCGAACTGGATACAGTGAATAAATCCTTTAATTACTGGAGCAAAGATCTCAGAATTACCTTCGATTCGGAAATGCGTTCAACCGAATGGTTTGATCTGGGGTTGCGTTTAAAAGAATTTCGTACAAGGCGTGGCCTCTCTCAAACAGAACTGGCAAAACTTGTCGGCGTGACACCGAGCACCATTTCCCAGGTGGAGAGCAACATCATATATCCGTCTTTACCCGCGCTTCTCAAAATGGCGGAAGTCCTGGCTGTTGAGTTAAGTTCTTTTTTCAAGGAATCCATTGATATGAGCACCCGGATGATTTTTCCTTCCGGGGAAGCGGTGGATATGAAGTTGCCGAATTTGCCAAGAGGGAATATTTATGCAAAGCTATTGATACCCGTGGATTTCAATCCCAAAGCCGAACCTTACCTTCTTGAAATTCCGCCTAAAAAAACTCTGCCCTCTCATTTTTTTATCCATAAGGGAGAGGAAATCGGCTACTTGTTATCGGGGAAACTGCAACTGAAACTGGAAAAGTCCGTACATAACGTCCGTTCCGGGGATGTAATTTATTTTACCTCTGAAATGCCCTCCCAGTGGAAAAATCCTGGCCCGGGTTCGGCTAAGTTGCTCTGGATCAAGATCAAGTAACACCACAAATTCGATAAATCTCCTTTTGTAATCTTTCCGTCCGTTTTACGAAAATAATATAACCCAGCGATATCCTGTGAGCCTTTAAGCGCTTGTTCTTTAAAGACGGCGCCTGCTTATTAATTCAGTGTGCCTTGGCGCAGGGTTCGTAAAAAAGTGCTGCAATTAAAAAAAACTCTTGACATTAAATTAATTTTAAAGTAATCTTAATATACTGATAATATTAATAAATACTAATAATTAATATTTATTTTAAGTAATACTAACAGCTCCAATTAAGGAAAAGGGGTAATATAAAAATGCGTACTGTATTTGAAAGTGCCATTATGTCTAACGTGTAAAAAATACAAATAATGGTAACACAAATAAGGGAGGTGCATTATGAACATGAAAATTGTATTGATTGACAATGATTATTTGGTTCGGGCAAAAACGGACCTTGGTTTAACGGGCAATGATGAAGCGTTCAGAAAGTTTTTTCAGCAAATTAAGAAAGAATTATTGCCGGGGCAGAGAGCGTATCTTGAAATTAAGGATTCAGAAACGCATCCGATCACTTTTGAGATTTCCCATTTGGATTGCCCTCTTTTTTAAGAGAGGGTTACACGGGTGCAATTGTATAAAGAGGGAGCATATTACTTATAATCACATGTGACGAAACGGGGTGACACATTATTTTGCATCATCTCGTTTTTGCTTTTGGTTAACCGCAACTATTTTAAATCCATCAAAAATAATTGATTTGGGTTCCAAACAGTTCCTTTCACCACCTGTCGTTCTTCATCAAAAATCAAATTCCCGCCAGATACCCATTGAGACCGGTTCTATTATGAAATGCCGCGATATCCTTAGCCCGGTTTGTTGATAAAGATATTGCGTTTGATAAAACTCTAAATTAAAAGGTTGTATAAATATTGGGGAAAGGTCGAAACTATAGATTATTTTTATTACTCATTAGTTAAGCAATCCTTTTTTACCAAAGCAGAAAACTTTTTGATGAGCAGTTATCATACAAGCTGTCATATATTGAATTATCGGGAAATGAGAGAAGTGGGATTCGCTGTTTTTAAGACGGATTCAGCGAATCTGGTTTTTACGTTGCGAGACTGTTATATGGTTGATGCCTTTGATCTCGATTCATCAGCGCATGTTGCATACCTTGATTTTGATATTAAAAAACAGATTATGCTCGGTTACTCCTTTGGGTCGCCCGTAATTGGATTGCCGTTTACCAATCAATTTCGCAAGGCCTTTGGTAAGGACATTCTTCTATTTAACGATTTAAGATCCCACCATAATGTCGGATTTTTTGTTGAGAAAGCATACAGAAATAAAGGGAAAAAACGTCTATGGAATATGGATGAAGTTTCGATGGCTATCGCTATAGAGATTGCCTTTGAAGAAGGTATTGAGATTTTCACCATTAAACCTACCGGAGATAGATCCCGGTATTATTGCAAAAAATTTTATGCAGAGATCCACCCTACCACTGAAAGCGACGTGATCTTGGAAATTAATTTGAGACGTGTCAGAAAAAAATTAAAACACATTGAGCTTCAGGAAATTAAAGGCAAAACCCATTTTTTCAGGGTAACCTGTCACCCAGATACATAATTAAACGTCCCGGAAATTCTACAATTTCTTGAAAATACGTGTTTATTTTGATCTTGAAAACCTGGTCCTGTGGGCCATGCCTGTCCCGCATTGCGGGGGTCAGAGTTATCCGGCTCTGCCTGAAGAAACGCCGTAAGAGTTTGAAGTGAACTAAATCCGCCAAAGTACGGTGGCGGATAAAGTTTAAAGTGAGCTAAAGTTGAGGATTAAAGTGAGCTAAAGTTGAGGAATTTTGTCAATTATATAAAATCAGCGGAGCGCAGCGACTCCATAACTTGATATTGCCCCGAAATAGTGGACACTAAGTTAAGCCGCAAGAGGTAAAGTTTCATACTCCTGCGGGGTTACATAATGAATCGACGAATGACGTCTTTTTCGGTTGTAAAAGATTTCAATGTAATAAAACAGGCTTTGGATTGCTTCTGATCTGCTAAAGTACCGGTTGTGGTTGACCCACTCGCTTTTCAGACGTCCAAAGAAGCTTTCTGCAACGGCGTTATCGTAGCAGTTGCCCTTGCGGCTCATGCTGCAGGTCATGCCATGATCTTTGAGAATTTTCTGATAATCGGTAGAAGCGTACTGGCTGCCTCGATCCGAATGGTGCAACAGGGCCTTTTCCGGATTCCGACGTCCAAGGGCCATCTGCAGAGCATTCATGGCCAACTGACGCGTCATCCTAGAGGAGGCAGACCAACCGACCACCTCCCGATTGAACAGATCCAAGAGAACGGCCAAGTACAACCATCCCTCGTCGGTAGGGATGTAGGTAATATCACCAACCCAGGCACGATCCGGAGCATCTACGGTAAAGTCCTGATTCAGCAGATTTGGCGCTATCGGAAAGTTATGCCTGGAATTGGTTGTTGCCTTGAATTTCTTTTTGGTTCGAGACCGTATGCCGGCCTGACGCATGATTCGGGCAACACGGTTTTTCCCGCACCGAATCCCGTCATCGATAAGATCCTGATGAATTTTCGGTGCCCCATATATGCCGTGGCTTGCAGCATGCAAAACACGAATCTTGGCCTCCAAAACCCGGTTCTCTCGGCTTCTGCGGCTCTCTGGACGCTTGAGCCAAGCATGGTATCCGGATCGGGAGACCTTGAGTAGCTTGCACATACGGCCCACTTTGAATGTCTCCCAATGGTCAGAGATGAATCGAAATTTCATTTC
>CAZBOB010000162.1:0-8282 GCA_964492995.1 uncultured Desulfobacteraceae bacterium
CAATAATTTCCCTCTGTCTGTAGATCACATAGCTCGTAATAACCGATTCTTGCTGGTAGGAATTTTCAGTTTTAACCCAATCATACATAATCCCATATAAAATGATTTTTCCTAAAGGCCGGGGATGGAAAGCGGTCCCCACTATCCTAAGAGTCTTCTCAGATATCGGTAATCGAAATGATAAAGCGACCTGCTCAGGATAGCCGGGGATTTCAGTCACTTCAGGTTTGACGCCTAGCTCCATACCCGTAAACGAAATTATAATTATACGCCCTTGAGTCGATCCACCGTTCCACTCAACATCCACCACTATGGGTTCATTGATATCCGGTTTGACCCGGAAGGCTTCTCGCCTGTTGAAGTAACTCATAAGAGAAATGTCCAGATTTTTTGCGAGGCTGCTTGGGTCTGCAAATTGAAATCGACAAATTACGTTGTCATTAGCATTTTTCAAATGTTTCAATGTGGCGTCAACCATAATTATTTTTTTGGATTGAGTCGTCGTGAGTTGAAGCTTTACCCTTTCATTTAAAGCAATATTGGGAAGTCTTTGAGGGTCAAAAGCAATGGTAGCCCCATGCATGCTTGTGTTGAATATAGCGCCTGGTAATAGCTCACGGCCGGGGAGCACCAGATTAAATTGGAAGGGAGAAAAATCTTTAGCCTTGTTTCGGTATTGTTTTCGTGAATCTCTTTTAAGTAACTTCATTATATTTTTCCTCCAACAGGCAATCCGAGTTAAATCAGTTTTTTACTCAAGTTTCGCACACTTTAATTCTATTGAAGCCTTATTTAATGTCACTTGGATAGGTTTTATTCAAGTGAATTTCGATGAAGGCGGCCTATCGCCATATATTTTCTTCAAGGCGATATGAACCTTGACATTGCAGCGTGACCCAATATTCTAATATTTATGAAATATTTGTAATATGTGACGTTCGTGCAGAGTATTCACAACTCTAAATTGATGTCATCTATATCCAGTTTGCTCCCTGTTGATATCATTCGCGTCACGCAAGAATTCGTAACACCAAGATACCTCGCAACATCAGCGCCGGAATAACCGAGACCCCTGACACCTATCCACGACATTGCACGCCTGGCTTTCACTACTGCCCCTCTTCGACCCCCTGACCGAAGTTCACCCATAGAAACATTGTACTTTTCAGACACTTTCTCGGCAAGTGCTCTAATATCTATTCGCTGTCCTGACAGCCTTAAGTTCTTTTTAAGAAGATCATCAAGACCCGATATGACCTGCTTGACAAAATCTCCGTCACCGAGTATCCGCTGGTCAGCTACCTGCCTTTCACCGCGCCTTCGGCTCGCGAGAACCGCCGACCAGCCGCCCATGCTCCGTATTAATCCTCCACCGACCAATTCCGGCCTGTGCCCCTGATCCATACCTTTTTTAACGTATCTCAGATAGTTCCTTCTTGAATTGGCGGAGCTACCGAAAAAAGACAACACATACTTGGTGCTCTGCCATTCTCTCTTAACCTTACCGGCAAGCGCTGAGTGACCCGACCAAGGATTTCGGTTTAGCTCCTTTAGATCCTTGACCAGACCCGCTCGCAACAGATTTAGGTGAATATATCGAACCAGCTCTTTCAGATAAACATCCTCCTGACAAACAATGGACTTATAACGGTTCTGAAATAAATGTCCGTATCTGCGATGACGCTTGTTAAAATTTACAACATAGCCGGTGAGAATTCTGCGCATACTGGAGGCCAATGGCAGATTTTTTGTTTTACAAAGCAGATGAAAATGATTCGGCATCAAAACCCAGGCATAGATTTCCATCGCACCATCCTGAGCCAGTGCTGACAGGCGGCCTATAAAATCATTGCGATCCGTATCGTTCAGAAATATTTTTTTTCGATCAATACCCCGACCCATGACATGGTGCAACACTCCAGGGGCATCTAATCTTGCTAACCTTGGCATAACCTGTAACTTTCATATTTAATATTAAACGTTAAGCACTTTCTGCATTAACGTTCCGTATTATACAGGTCTAGATTTAAATTCTTTTATAATTTCATGGGGTACAATTCTGATAATCTCGGGCAGTGTTGTCTGATCCAATTTGGAAATAGCATTGTCGAGCATTGTCTTCATTCCACCGTTTATGGCTATACTCTTGATCTCTTTTTCTCCTGCATCTGTGATCAGTGCACGGACAATATCTTCGTTCATAACCAAAAATTCTGAAATCAGGGTTCTCCCATTATATCCTGTAAAATCACATAGCTCACAACCTTCCGCTTTGTAGAAAGTAAGATCGGAGGGGTAGACGTTAAAGAGTAGGCTCCATTCTTCTTTTTTGGGGATATACTTGGTGTTGCATGAAGTACAGATTCTCCTTAAAAGCCGCTGGGCAAGGACTCCTATAAGGCCTGAAGCGATCTGGTTGGGCTCAATGTTAAGGCTGCGTAATCGGGGAATAGCACCCACAGCATCGTTTGTGTGTAACGTACTTAAAAGAAGATGTCCTGTCTGAACAGCGTCAAATCCTATGCTTGCCGTTTCGCTGTCACGTATTTCACCCACAAGTATGACATCCGGATCGGATCTCAGAAAGGAGCGGAGAAGTCTTGTAAATGTAAGATTAATTTTGGTGTGGATTTGTGTCTGCATAATTCCAGGAATGCTGTACTCGATCGGATCTTCCGCGGTAACGATCTTGATTCCTGGATTGTAAATAAACTGCAGTACTCCGTAAAGTGTTGAAGTCTTACCGCTTCCTGTGGGTCCGGTAACCAGTACCATCCCTGCAGGGCTCTTAACCAGTGTCTTAAACGGTTCCAGCACATGTTTAGAATGACCCAGATTGTCAAGCCCCACTTTCGCTGTCCGGGAATCGAGTATCCTTATGGTTATATTTTCACCAACAATAGCCGGACATACAGCCACTCTTAAGTCGATATTGACTTCCTGATTTTCTTCTTTATCCACATAAGTTATTCTGAAAGCTCCGTCCTGGGGTAGGCGTCTTTCAGCTATATCAAGGTTGGACATGACCTTGATTCTGGAAATAATTGCTCCTGATATAGTCAGGAGTTTTTTGTCAAGCCAGTCCTGTCTTAAAGTTTGAAGCACTCCATTGATTCGGTAACGGAGTCTTGTTGTTTCACGGTCCCGCTCAATGTGAATATCGCTGGCATTCTTTAAGATGCCATACCTGATTATATAGTTAACGACTTCTTGGGCCTTAACATCAGAGACACCGTAAGCCTCCGACGTGATTTTTCTGTCATCGGTTTTTTCTTCCAGATCAATTGAAATACTCTCCACATCCTCGATTTGCTGAATTTCTTCGACATCTTCAGAACCCCTCAAAGACTTGCCGTAAAGTGTCTTGAAAATATCGTTAAAGTCATCATCGGTTATCAACACACAATCAATCTTAAGTTGGGGGTACAAGGAGCTTAATTCATGGACAATTTTAAGATTGTCTACATCGGACAATCCGAGTGCAAGCCGGTTTCCTTCAATGGATAGAGGCAAAACCCGGTTTCTTTCCGCATACTTCAGAGTGATAATATCCACAAGGGTGTTTATCTGGTTCTGGCCAAAATCAAACTGATTCAATTTTTTAAATTCAATATTATACTGTTTGGATAATGCGTAATACAGCTCATCAAGAGTAATAAACTTCTTTTCCATCAAGATATTACCCAAGAATTCAGCCCTGTGTCTCTGTTCATAAAGAGCTTCTGTAAGCTGTGTCTTGTTAATGGCCCCATGTTTTAGCAGGATACTCCCAAGTCTTTGCTGCTTGTCGTACTTTTTAAGAAAACGCATGAGATCCAGGGGGTTAATAAGATCCAAACTGCAAAGAATTTCACCAATGGTCCTCCGATGGATCTTGCGATTTAGAATTTCATCCAGATCCTTTTGGGTTATCATATCAGATTTTAGTGCAAGCTGACCCAATTTGGTCCCGGAAATCTGTTGAGTTAGTAAACCTTTTATATCATCATCAGTGGCATATCCTTCTTTTATCAATACCTGGCCGATCAGCTCATCGGGTTTCTTTTTATTGAGACAATCCTCAAGTTGTTTTTCATTAACCAAACCTTTTTCAACCGCTAATTTCCCGATATGTTTTCGCAGATAGGGATGGTCCAGGAGTCTTTGGAGCTGGTTTTTTGTTATCAGTCCATTTTTGACAAGGAGCATCCCCAAAGGCAGCTCCGATTCCTCAGCCTCTTTTTGCTGGATTTCAAGGCCCCTTTCAACATCCTCTTTCTTTATAAAGCCCTCTCTAACCAATAGTTCTCCAATTTTCGAAGCAGGCGGTGTTTTATTTGCATTTTTATCCATATCTTTTCCTTGGTCAAATCTTTAACACTTGGGAAATGATGACTGTAAATTCTACAGCAATTGTCAGAATATGTTCTGATTGACACGCGTCTGGGCTTCCGGACTCATCGTGGGTCCATTTGGAGCGTTCTAAAGCTCACTCCGCTAAAACCAAAGAACTCGATCTCCCTACGCTTGGGACTCAAACAGCTTTCGTTTTCACACTTCGTTTCGCTAAGAACGCTTAGTCAAATGACCCCAAATCGATTCGGTCGGAAGTTCAGATGCTGTATACTGTCTTTGAAACGGAACTTTATTCTGATAATCACTATTCAATTATATGGTTATGGTGCACTTTGAATTTGAATTCACCCCCAAGATGAAATGCAGCCCCGACTTGGGGAAAATGACGACAGCCCCTTTCGCTGTATGCTCGATTTTTATTTTGATTGATTACGATTCGTTTTCCTGTACTGGTCTTTTTAAAATCGTTATTTTGCCCAAATAAGGGGGCAAGCGAAGCGCAGCCGCGACCCAAAGGAGCCTCAACTCGCGCCCGTTCGCCCCGCCGCAAGCGGCGGGACCCCTGCGGTCTGCGTGTGGCAGCTTGTTATTTGATTTTATTTTTCTATATATTCAATATTGTTTGTTTCACACCATTCAATTGCAATTCTTTTAATAGCGGCATCTCGAAACTTATACCATTGATCTTCCATTCCGTATCTTCGAATAGAATCTTTGAAAAATCGAAATGCACCTTTGCCATGTATCGCATTCATCAATGATTCTGAAATATCTTTGTCATCGACAGAGAGACAAAATTGTTTCATTATTTCCAATTCATGTACTTCAAACTTGGATGGAAGAGCAATGTATTTAATGCCTTCATCATCCATAAGGATATCCCGGGCCTTCTCAATACCATCCTCTTCTAATCCATACAATGAGATCAATGAATCATCATCTTCTTCGACAACTCGGAATTCTTGCTCCATCACCGTCGAAACTTCACCTGTCTCTTTATTTAAATAAGATGACATTTCATCTGTCTGGAATTCCATCCCGGTAATGATATCATCCAACTTGACTTTGATTCTCATGATTTTTTCCTATTCTTGGAGGCACGATACGGCTCACCGGCGGCAGGTATTAATCAGAATTATTTAAAAAGTGAATAATAGATCTCTGGCAAAGTATTTCAAAAAGAACGAGGATCTCGGCCGTCCGAGTGTAACGACAGGTTATATTTTTACCTGTAGGCATCCTGCCTGTGGCTAATCCTTAGAACAAGAACAGTGTTTTCAATAATAGTGTAAATGTCTCGATAGTCCCCAATTCTAAATTTACGCAAACCTGCAAATTTTCCTGTTAATAGTGGAAAAGTATCTGCTTTTTCAGGCAGATCTTGTTTTATTTTATCCAGAATTCTTTCCGCATCATCTTTGCTTAATTTCTTTAAGTCTCGTGAAACAGACTTTTTGAATGCAATTTTATAGCTCAAGCTCTTTCCTCATATCCTCAACTGAAACAACAGGGTCAGATGTATCATGCAACCGATCAATTGCCACCTGAATGTCCGCAAGTTCAGCCAAATAGGCCGCTAGAGCTTTTTGGATGTGAAAGGATTTTGGCCTTTCTGTTTCCTTTGAAATTTCAGATAGTTTTGATGCAAGCTTGTCCGGTATTCTTACTGAAATTGCCGTGCTCATACAACACCTCCGATGTATTTTATTGTAATACACAGTAAGCATTGTCAGGAAAAAATTCAAGATCTTTTTTTTGGTAAGAAAATATACCTAAGTTGAGTGATTTTTTGCGAAGAGATGTGCCGAGATCTTGATGCATAACGGTTCGCGAAAACCGTCCCGAAAAGACATCGGGATGGATATGTCGAGGATTTTCGCGGATTCTTGATGCGCAAGAGATCGGTGCGGATCGAGTAAAAAATCGTTCAATTTAGGTATAATATGTTGTGTTGGGTCATCTATCTCAGATAGTACCCGGATACTCTCCACTTTGCGTCCTTATCCATCATCGGAGTAACGGTCTCGATTGTAGATTGCTTGTTCTCAAACGAGGTTTCAAACTGAATAACCACGTACTCACCGTCTGGAGCACCGGGCAACGAAGTCTTGTAAGTCTTGCTCTTGACCTTTCTGAAAATCAGTTTTCCTAAGGGCTTCCTTACAGCTTGCAAAGATTGCTCCCATTGTTCTCGTTTGACGGCGTTTTTGAAGTATTGAGCCGCTTCGTTCCAGCTCTCCACATATTTTCCGTGGTCAACCATTGTAAGCCATTCTTCCGCTGCGGCGACGGCAGCTTTCTCCTTGTCGGAGTCCCCTGCGGCAACAACGCCGACGGATAGCAACAGGAAGAGGCCGAGAAGACTTACGATGTTACGAACCATTTCTTGTCACCTTTCTTCTTTTACCCAAATCTGCAGATAACCAGCGGGACTGTATTCTTTGGAGCTGTGTAGACTTTAACGAAAATTTTCGAGTTTGGTTCCGTCCGGTTCATCCGCTTTTTTAGGTCATTTTCTGCATCCAAACTGTATCGAATAACTGGCCATTTTTCATACCTACGCTTTTGAAACGTCCGCATTCGATAAAGCCGTTCTTTTTATGGAATTCTATACTTCTGGGATTAAGGGAAGATATATTAGCTAAAATATTCGTTATACCTTTTTTCTTTCCTTCTTCTTCGAGGTGGTTTAGCCAGCTTTGTCCCGATACCTTTTCCCGTATGCTCCGGGCTAATGAAGTAGGTTATTTCTGCTGTTTTCGAAAAGGTTGGCATGGGATTATGTACACGGAGCAACCCGAAACCAATGAGATTCCCATTATTATTTTTTACCGCCGCGGTGGGATACCCCTGAGATATTTGTAGAAACATATCAAATGCCTCATAAGGCAGCTTCGTCTCAGGATACGCCGCAAAAGAATTTTCAACGTAGTAATTGAATATATCTATTATTGATTCACGATCTTCATTTGAAATTGGAGACATTGAATAATCCATTCTTTTTACCTTTGTGCTCTCCGGGGAATCATATAATGCACCTTTATATTCAATTCGCCATGCTCTGCCCATATTGATTCTACTGAATGAATGGGTTCAAACCCTGATTATTGACTTAATCAGGCTGTATTTTCGCCTCATTTCAGATTGCTTCGATATTTCTGACTTGACAATACTTGCCCTGCGGCTCACCGCGGAATAAGTTAGACCGAATAACTCCCCGATTTGTTTGTTCGTATATAGACCGGTCCCTCTTAAAAAATAAAGTAAGACATCCCGATCCTGGATGTCTTTTTGGAAAATTCGATCTGATTGTCCGAGTTTTGTAAGGTCAAAATTTATTGCTTTTGCTGCACTCTTTAAAAGTTTAGCAGGATCTTTGTCCTTTATAATCCGATTGAGCTGTGGAAGTTCTTCATCAGATTCCTTTTTAAGATGTTTCTCCGTAATCTTATTCAAATACCTTCTGGTTCCAAATACAATTCCATGTCGCAGGTTCTCAAAAATCTTAGCGTCTTCTTCAGAATATTTCTGAACCTTTTCACGATAAGCTTTGTATGAATCCTTGCCGTTAAATTGTGAAAGAATCAGATCCGTATTCAGCCAGCTAATATGACTCGATTTATAGGCATAGGACCGATAGCTGCTCCACCGGTAATCAGCCAAACGATTTACCAGACCGGCTCGCAAAGGGTTTCGATGAATATAACAGGAAAGCTGCATCAGGTATGCATCATTTTGAACCAGAATGCTCTTGAAACGTCCCTGAAAAAGATGGCCGCTACGAGAATGCTTCAAATTAAATCGACGGGTGTAGGTCGTACCTACCCATTGCATGCTTTTAGATAGGTTTTGCTGATTCGTCCGAATCAGCAAGTGATAATGTTATGTGAAGCTCCCAATTATGTTAAGTTGATCTATCCTCCTCTCTTGTATTTCCGCCATTTGCA
>CAZBOB010000163.1:0-8156 GCA_964492995.1 uncultured Desulfobacteraceae bacterium
AATGGCGGAATGTACGATATTTCTTCCGATTTCTTCGATGTCTTTCATCTATTTTCGTGTTGAACCGCCCCAGTACGATTTTTTGAACCGCAAAGACGCGAAGGACGCTAAGGTTGTATTTTTATCTGTTCAGGGTACATCCATTGCTTTATTATTTTCTCTTTTAATTTGGTCAATTAGTTGAATGGTTGATTAGCAAAGGGTGGGGCAGGCCCCAGTACCATCTTCCGGCCTGTCCCGGCACTTTCACGGGGAGCTACCCCGGTTGAACACCCAGAGGGTGCCCGGTTCAACAGGACAGGCGGGGCAAGGCTGAAAGCGCCTAGAGGCACAGTGTTTTTGGTTCTACCAAATAGTTGAAACTATCCCAGATTCTTTTATTCTCCGGTCTCTCGTGATCAATGCCGCGTTGAAATATATAGAAGTTGCTACAATCAGTTTATCATGCATTTCCATGTCCGGCTCAATTTTATCCGCTATCTTAAGGATATCAGAATCCAGCGCTGCTATATCAAAGTTCTTATATTCAACTATCTTCTTAATGGTTTCATCAAAGGTAAGAGTAATCCTCCCTTTTTTGGATATAAATATTATTTCTGCAAGAACAATAGATGGTACTATAATTATGCCTTCATCAGTGGTTTGATCAAAGGCCTCTAAAGCCTTCTTGCTCAGCCTTAAATCATCAGTAAAATACCAAACAAGGGCGTGAGTGTCGGTTACATAGTTCATTGATTTGCTCATTAATATTCGTATGGAAAGACTGATTTTTTTGCATCGAGAAACAATGATTCATCAATCTGACTACCTTTCCAGATTCCCTTTAATGAACCCCTATTTTCCTTTTCATCTTTTTTTTGTATTAACTCGGTCGTTAACAGGTGAATGATTTTGTATAGTTTTGGCATCATTTCACCTGGTACTCCCTCTAATTCCTTTAAGATTTTTTCTTTATATGTCGATAGCATTTTACCTCCTTTAATTTCGTAGTGGGGGCCTCTAGCACCTTGTCACATTATTTCAAGTATTGAACCATTTTTTATTCATTGTCAAGGTTTTTTGCCGCCCCTTCTTAAGTGAAGTCGGGTACGTTCGAGTAATCTACGGGACGATCGATGTCATACGGGATAGAGTAGAACCTCGGTGCAATTGATCTTAGACAATAATCAACCTTCCCTTAGTCCCCTCATCAAACCGGGGAAAAGGGGTACGGGGTTGAATTTGCGCGTTTCGTTTTTGTTTTTTCCATAATACGTTCGTGTGCAAGATGTGCTTAATACCTGAATCTTGCATGAAAATTGATGGGAATCTTTATAATCCTTAATTGAAACAGGTTTAACGAACATCATAGCATCATACATTTTACCCAAATGGTAAATCGGATGATGATCTTTTTTTTCATCAATTTTCACCCCAAAGGGCGAGCCGGAGGCTTTCATCTCCCCGCTTTAAGCGGGATCTTCGAGCTGCGTTATTAAGGGCTCGCAATAGTACACTATAACTTCGCCCTTAAGTGCCTTGTTGGAGCGAAGCGGAAATCCCGCTATCGGGGCATATGAAAGCCTCCGACTCGTGCAAAATTCAGGTAATATTTTATCTTGACAAATTGTACAGAAAATGTCATTTATTCATTTATTTGTACAAAGCAATGAGGTGTAATTATGAAAAACTCGGTATCAAAAATTAAAATTAGTGAGGCTCGATCTAAGCTGACTCAGTTGGAAAAGCTGCTAAAGCCCGGTGAAACCTTACAAATCAACAAAAGAGGTAAGGCATACGCTCGCATTGAGTTAATTGGAGAAATGGATGGTTATGACAGAATTTTGAACGCTATTGAAGACCTGCCTGAACCAAAAGGAAAATTGCGTACAGTGGCTCAGAATTATAAATCCAAATTGTACGGGAAACGATAATGAAAACCCTAAAAAGTCTTGCTGCGGTTTATTGCGATGCCAGTTTCTTTGTTGCCCTATTTTCAAAAAAGGACGTAAAACATAAACGTGCATTAAAGCTTTTTAAAGAAATCAAGGAAAACCGTATCACGATCCATACCTGCTGGTTTATTATCTCCGAGGCCATGACCGTTCTTCTCTACCAATATGGCTACAGTGAAGCACTGATTTTCAATCAGTCAATTGATTTATATAAAATTGTTCATTCCACTGAAAGCCAACACCATCAAGCTATCGGATTGTTCAATCTTTTTGGTAAAAATAGAAAGATTTCTTTTGTGGATGCCCTCTCGCATGTCCTTATTTCAGGGGAACTCAAGAATATACCAGCGCTATCTTTTGATCGAGATTTTAAGGCGATGGGTTTAACTACTATTTCCTGAATAGCCATTTCATCTTCCGCAAAAAAAAGTGGGAATGGGTTGAATCCAGGGTCAAATCTTGATTAGCGCATTAAGCGTCTGGGAGCGTCACATTTAAATTGTTGAATGGGTCATGAGCAAAGAACTGAGGGCTGAGTGTTGCTCATGGCTTTTTACTCTTTTGAATAATCCTGAAAGTTTCTTCGTAAATGTATTTCCTGGGCCCGAGCGCAACGATGCTTATTTCCTTTTTTGAAGACACCTTATAAATTATTCTGAAGCGTTTGATTCGAAAACTCCGCAAGCCGGAAAGTTCTTCTTTCAAGGCATTACCACAGCGTGGATCATGACAAATCTCTTTTAATGCAGATTTTATTCTTCTTTTCAGCAGTGGATGCATGCCGCGGATTAGGGATGCGATTTCATCCGGGATTCTGAGTTTGTAAGGCATAGGAAGGGATATATTATGATCATTCTCGGTTTTGTTTGCGCTCATTTAGGGTCAAATAGTTCATCAAGCGTATAAAGAGATGCTTTCTTTCTCTTTAATGCATTAAGCCCCGTTTTAATTTCTTCCATGAGCTCGCTATCAGAACGGACGGCCAGAGTTTCTCTCCAGCTTTCGAACTCATCCGGACTTACCAGTACTGCGGCCGGACGGCCATTTTTGGTAATAACCACCTCCTCGTCCGTAACACCAATGGAATCGATCAGTGCGCTAAGTTTCATTTTTGCTTCGGAAAGGGACATCGTTTTCATAATTAGACCTCTATTTGGGTTGATCTGAATATAGGTCAATTTAACATAATAATATTATTTGTCAAGCTAAATAAAAATTCAGGCCAATGTTCTAGGTCGCGTTAGGAATGTGGGTTGCCCCACATAATACGGCACGTTCGTGCGCAGCGTGCATAACCTCCTATTGATGACTCACGATAGATACTTGTCGAAGCGAAGCGGATTTATCCGCCTATGCTGTGTGGCGGAGATCCCGTTTAATCGGGGATGCTGTTAAAACCGTTGAAGAGTTCCCCGGTGAAATGGGCATTGCCCTTCACTATCGTGCCCCAGTTAAATGATTCTACTAAATTTAACCCCGATGAAACAAACAAAAAGGTTTCACCCCGATGGAATAACAACCAAAACCTGATTCCATTGGGCAGGTTGGGCAGGCGGGGTAAAAATTAAACGGGGTGGTAGTGTAAAAAGGTTTTGTTTTGGATGGGATAAAAGTCTTTACTTCTTGTATACATCTCCCCTGGGCCTGAGTGCGAGAGCAACAATGACAAGATTTACGCTATCCACACGTAAAAGCACCCGCCATTGCCCTACTCTTAAACGCCATTCAGGACGCCCTTTCAGGGATTTGACATCTTGATGGAATGGGTCTTCCTCAAGATCAATAAGAGCTTGAAGGAGCCTTTTTCTTTCTGGTCGACTTAATTTGGCTAAACGTTTTTTGACATTTGGCGTAATAATAACCTGCCATTGGGAGGGATCAGTCATTTCTGTCTTCCAGCAACTCCTTCATTACCTGTTCAACAGGTTCGCCTTTTCCGGCCAGGTAGTCTCTCCAACTTTGTTCGGCCTCTTTTATCTCGGCATCAGTCAAACACTCTTCTTCCATCTTGGATAGCAATGCCTCCCATTCTTGTAATGGAACCACTACGGCTAGAGTTTTGCCGTTTTTGTCGGTTACATATTGATATTCCATTTTTTTCTCCACCTCAATTATGAATAAAAACAAAAAAATCGACCTTTTAGAATCAGATATCATAACCTTTGAAAAAATGCAATCCAATCGAGGTTATGTAATACGAAACGTGTAATACGGTATGTTCCTGCGCAGCGTGCATAACCTTCTGTTGATGACTTACGATACATACTTGTCGAAGCGAAGCGGATTTATCCGCCTATGCTGTGTGGCGGAGATCCCGTTTAATCGGGGATGCTGGGCAGATCAATTCAGGAAAGTGTCGAAACAAATAGATCCAAATGATCTTGTAAATCCTGTCTTCTGAATTCTGACTCCTGATTCCTGCCTCCAACCTCTAACCTCAAACAACCAATGGCTCTCCTTACAACCGGCACAGCTCCGCCTTTTGACTTACAAAAAGGTTTTCTCTAAAACTATTTGTTATTATTAGTTATTTAATTAGTTTTTTGTGTGCCAAATATCATTATTGACTGACCCCTGATATTCACGAGTGGGTGCTCATCATTCCCCCATAACCGTCGCCAAATATTCCGACAGCTTATGTTTTGTATTGTGAATCTCTAGCTTCCTTCGAATGTTTTTCCGGTGGGCTTTGACGGTTTCCAAAGAAATGTACATCAACTTCGCAATCTTTTTGCTGGTCATTTTATTTTTCACCATAGCGGCTATTTTCATTTCCGTTTCCGTAAGCACGCTGATGGTTTTAAGATGCAACTCGCTTTTTGTCGTGATACCGTTTAAATATTCAGCCATTGAATTGATTTCCGGCCAGAATCTCTGAGCCCTCTTTTCGGTCAGAAGTTCTTTGATGATCGGCATAACCTTTGAAGTAATGGTGGTGTTCACCTTTTCTTCCAGCTCGACTTTTTTGCTGTCTATATTTTTTGCTAGAACCGACATGGCCTGATGGGTTTGAACCAGCTCCCTGTTCAGGCTTTCCCATTCAGACCGATTCTTCACGAGTTCCTCTTTGAGCATGTGAAGGCTTTTATTCATCTCATGTTCAAGATGCTTTTCTTTTCGGATATCCCTTAAAACCGCAAAGGAGAATCCATTTTTTCCCCCCTGGCTTACGATTACTGTCACCTCGACCGGGATGACCTCTCCGTTTTTCGAAACAATACGGGTTTCATAACAACCGGGCAGATCCACGCCTTTTCGCCGCTTTTCAAACCGGTCTTGAATTTTGTCGAGTTCTTCGGGGTGAACCAGATCTTTAAATCCCAAATTCATCAGTTCACCGAAGTCGTATCCGGTCATCTCGCAGGCACTGCGGTTCACATAACAATGAACGACACCATCGCCATGTAAGGCCAGCATGGCATCATTGGCATTATCAAATATTTCTTTAAAGGTATGGAGACCGGGTTATAAAAAAAGCGCATCCATATTTTCGGCAGTTGGATTTTTTTTCTTTTTGGGATGTGCCATTTAAAATACTCTGTGGGTTTGATTCCAAGTGGTTTGGATTCAGGTATAAGTTTTCCAAGTGTCTTAAATAGGTTAGCCGCATGGATACGTCAAGGAGGGTTATTGGGGGTATATAGTGGGTAATTGATGAACTACCCCCTGCTGGGAATTGTGGGTGGTCAGGGAAGCTTGCTTTCTTACCCTATCGTTGCATAAACAACACATCAGATTATACGTTAAACACCTTAGACAAAGGTTTTGCGTTGATTGGAGCAACCATCATAAGATCTAATCGTTGGTGGCATCCAATAGAAATATATTTTTTGCTGTGTTGTTTACCTTTCAGGAAAGCCGATGACACCGCATCTCCCCGTTATTAACGGAATCTTCGACCTGCGTTATCAAGACCTTGCGGTAGACGACTACAGCTGCGGCCTTGATGCCTTGGACCTGCGGTATCCTCGACTTTTGCAGCGTTAGGGCTTACATTGGTTCAGCTTTGAGCTTGGATTTCAAATAGGAGATAAGATTGATATTCGTGTTGTTGATTTTTAATTTTTTCCGGATATTTTTGCGATGGGTTTTAACCGTGAGTAACGAAATGCACAAAAAGTTCGCCATTTGTTGACTGGTCAGACCGTTTCTGATCATCACCGCCACCCGCATTTCCTGGTCTGTCAGGATGTTGATGATTTCATGATGATGGTTCGAACCTGAAAAAAGGCTATGCAAATTGGTTTCCAGTACATCCAAATCCGCCATAATCCTTTGACAACTTTTATTGTTTTTGAGATCTTTAATGATGGGTAATATTTTGACGGTGGTTGTATCATATATTTTCTTTTCAAAGACTTCTTTGTTTTTATCGATATTTCTTGCCAAAACAGAAAATGCGCGGTTGGTTTCGATTATCTCTTTTTTTAATTTTTCCAGATCTGATTTATGTTGTGCCAGATCTTTCTCTTTGTCCTCCAATTTTTTTAGGGTATCGGATAAGGTTTTAGATTTATTTTTATACCTTGATACGGACTTATCATAAACTTTTTGTAGTTCTTTTTCGACCTGCTTAAATTCAGTGATATCCCTAAAATTGGTTAGGACTCTCTTGGCACGACCCTCTTGATAACCCTTCGCCAATTTGCTTGAACACCGAAAGATCCTCTTATTCCCATTTCTTCCGACAAGTTCCTTGTCTTGTTCATGTACACGGCCATCGGCAAACGTTTTTCGTAACATGCAGTTTGGGCAAGGTTTCTCGCGCCCATGGTACACCTGATAACACTTTTTCCCAACAATATTTTCCCCGAATAGCTTATTTAACATATGGTTTACCCATACGATATTATACTCCTCGTCTAGCATGATCATATGATCGGTTACGGGCTTTATAATTCCATCAAGTGTTTCGCTAACTTTTTTAAACCCTTGGATTTGTTCCTCAACGCGCGCCTCGAGTTCTTTATGAACCTCTTGGAGCTTACACTCCGCGTGCCATTTTATACTCAAGGCAAATGCAAACTGAAAGATTTCATGGGATTGAAATGGTTTTTGAATGTAGAGCAGTTTATGAGCAGGAGGAACTCGGCGAGCAATGACACCCGGATGAATATCTGTATAGCCGGTCATGATTACAATTTCGACATCCGAGTCTAATTTCCGGATATGTTCTGCGGCCCAAACACCATCGGGTCCCGGCGGCATCCGGACATCAATAAAAGCTATTGAAAACGGGCGGCCGCATTCAAGAGAATCTCTTACGGCATCAACCGCCTCATCTGCCTGTTGACAGGTTACGATATCAAATGATGGTGATGGTAGATTTGGAGTATTTTGACAAGAGAGTTTCCCATTTGATCTCTGGGTTTTCGATTGAACCTTAGAGTCCGTTTTTACACGAGAAAGAATCTGCCGAAATAAATCTAAAACAGAGCTATCGTCGTCAGCAACGAGAATTCTAAAAGTATTTATTTTTGGTTCGTCATTGTTGACTTCACTATTTGAAGTCACGACGGCAAACTCTTTATTATTGAAAATCAAAGCGAGACCTCTGTAATCTGGTTATTTAACCCGAATATTTCTCGAAAATTTTCATGAAATATCCGGGTTAAGTCAGTCAGTAATATTGATTCTGATTCCAACAGTAGGTTTTTTAGAATATCCCGTTTTTCTGAAAAGTTACCCTGATGTTTTAGAGCTGAAATAAACACCGGTCCCGTGTGAGATCTCAAGTTCAAACTTATCGGTTTTTATGATCATTTGACACTCTCCTTATCCTCAAGTTTGAATTGCATTTCTCCTATCGTTGCATAAACAACACATCAGACTTTACGTTAAACGGCCGGGACAAAGACGTTGCGTTGATTGAAGTCACCATCATAAAATCGAATTGTTGGCAGCATCCAATGAAAATACCTTTTTTGCTGTGTTGTTTACCTTTTGGGCTTCGCTTTCAGCTACGACCCAACAAGTCAGGAAAGCCGATGATATTCCATTTCCTTATCTGTTAATTTACCATATTTTTATCACACTTATATTAAGCCTGTAAATACGAAGAAAGTACTATTTTGTTCGTATTTTCCTAATGCCAAACTAGGTAAAAGGTACTAGTTCTCAAATTTAATCTAATACTTTCTACCTAGAAAACTGCTTCAAAAAATACGCCAAAAATCATACTTTTGCCTGATTGATTTTATTTTTTGGAACTGTTAATAAGGG
>CAZBOB010000164.1:0-8146 GCA_964492995.1 uncultured Desulfobacteraceae bacterium
CCTAATTATTTCAACCACTTATGCTTTTGAACCCGTATTTACTGTCAAACTTAAGTCAAAATGAGAACTAAGCCATGACTCAAAACGATAATGTTATTGATCTATATGTGAAGTTATTGAGAAAAATTATAGGCTTAATTGCCAAAGATTCTGATGACTTTGACACTGACATTCTGGAATTTTTGGGTGTTTCCAGCGGACAATCTTATACATTCATTATTGATTCTTTATATCTTCTCGAAGATACACAACTCGCAAAGCATAATTTTAATGAATTTGGCGTTTCTGGGCCTACAAAATACCAAAATTTTGGTGAAGTCTACCTCAGAATATATGGTCTTTTAAATGCGTGTTATCTTCAACAACAAGCTATTATTGAAATCAAAAAAAACTTAAGATTACCTTTGGATAATAATGAACTGAAAGAAATCAAAGAGTGTCCAATATTCGATCTCAGAAATACATTCGCAGCCCACACAGTTAACCGTGGATACGGTGAAAAGAAAAAGTCCTATATACTTGATAGACATGGATTATTAGAGGGAAATTTAAAAGGTTATTCATCAAATAGTGAGCCAGGTTATGATTCAAAAAATGCAAAAATTACTGAAGAAATTCAGAAATGGGACTTCTTCTTAACAAAACATCTAAAGGATGTATCGTTTTTTGTCTCAGACAAAACAAAAACGAATCATTATTTTGATGAAGTGGCACCAACATATACTGAAATATTTGAAAGAATCGTTAAGGTTCAAAACAAAACAACCTCATATACAGACATATGGGGTGAGAATGGGTTTGAAATAAATTTTGTATAGACATAACAAGGCTTTTGCAGCGGAGCGCAAAAAGCCGCGCCCGTTGAAAAGCAACGTTATGCAGAAAGGAGAATGTCATGGGGAAAAAATCAAAAGCAACTATTCTGATCCTAACTTTACTCATTTCTGTAGATTCCGGCCTAAACCTGCCACCCATTCCGGTTCAAACCTGCCACTGATTCCGGCCTAAACCTGCCGCCCATTCCGGAAATAACTTTACCACTTTTCAGGTCATTTCCGGAATGCCCAAAATAATTAATATTCATCCTTTTCCCTTCAAAGTTGAATAATATCTCCTCTAAAACAATACTTCAAGAGAGGAGATATAAATGGCACGGAAAAGGATTAATATGAAAAAGATTCGAGAGATTATACGTTTCAAAGAAACCACCAACATGAGCGATAGGAAGATAGCCCGGGCACTTAAGATTTCCAGGCCTGTTGTTGCACAATACGTCAAGGACTTCAAAGCAAGCGGCCTTGCCTATGAAGAGATTAAAAGCATGCCTGACAGCGAGTTCCTTGCGCTATTTGAAAAACAAAGGAACAAAAGATGCTCAAAATATGAGAAGCTCTCAAAGCTGTTTCCACATTTTGTGACAGAGCTCAAAAGAACCGGTGTAACCCTGATGACCTTGTGGAATGAGTATCAGAAGGAACATCCTGACTGTTACAGTTATTCACAGTTCTGTTATCACTTCCAGGTATGGCGCAATGCATCCAGGGTAACGATGCATATTGAACACAAGGTCGGGGACAAAATGTTCGTTGATTATGCAGGTGACAGGCTGGTGATCGTGGGTCGTAAAACCGGCAAAGAACGATCGGTAGAGGTCTTTGTGGCCATTCTGGGGGCCAGTCAGTTAACCTATGCGGAGGCATCGTTGAGCCAGAAGTCGGAGGACTGGATTCGATCCAATGAACATGCATTCATATACTATGGTGGCGTCACTCAGGCTATTGTTCCTGACAATCTTAAATCCGGTGTAACCTGCAGCAACAGGTATGAGCCGGGGATCAACGTTATGTTTGACGACTTTGCTGAGCACTATCAAACGGTTATCCTTCCCGCACGTGTTCGCCGTCCTCAGGACAAGGCCCTTGTAGAAAATGCCGTAAATCTTGTCTACCAAAGGATATATGCGCCGCTAAGGAACAGGATATTTTACTCTCTAGAGGAACTCAACGAGGCCATATGGGACCTTCTGGAACAGCATAACAATATACCGTTTCAGCGTTTGAAAACCTCTAGAAGAGAGCTCTTTGATAATATTGAGAAGCCGGTTCTCAAGCCCCTGCCAAAGGAGCGGTATGCCATCAAACAGTGCAAGGAACTCACGGTACAGTTCAACTACCATATCGAATTGCGTGAAGACAGGCATTATTACAGCGTGCCATGGCAGCTCAAGGGGGAACGTATGCGAGTCGTCTATGATGACAGAAATGTGGCGATATATTACGATAACATAAGGATAGTACAGCACAAAAGGGATCGTAGTCCCAACGGTTATACTACACTACACAGCCACATGCCGGCCAGTCACAGATATTACGCTCAGTGGAGTCCTGAACGCTTTCTCAAATGGGCACAAGCCATTGGAGATGATGTTGCTGAAATAATCCAGGTGGTTCTCAAAAGCAGAAAGCATCCGGAGCAGGCATTCAAGACCTGCATGGGCATACTTAATCTTGTAAAAAAGCATGGACCCGACAGGCTGAACAAGGCATGTGCTCGAGCACTTGACTTCGGGTTTTATTCGTACAAACGCATTAAAAACATCCTCGATAGAGGTCTGGAAGAAGAACCACTGATTGAATCAAGGGAACTGCCGGTTTCTTACCATGAAAACATCCGGGGAAGCCAATACTATCAATAAAGAAGGAGAATCCAATGAATAATAATCAGGCTACCTTGCAGAAACTTGAACAGATGAAGTTCTATGGTATGGCAAGGGCATTTACAAACACCATGGAAACGGGTGTCAAAAACCAGTTTACAGCCGATGAACTCGTCTCACATCTGGTGGATGCAGAGTGGGATGACCGGCACAATCGCAAACTCGCACGACTTTTAAAAGGTGCAAGATTTCGTTACAAGGCATCTTTTGAAGAGATTGATTTCAGCCTGAACAGGAACATTGATAAAAATCACCTACTCCGCCTTTCTAACTGCCAGTGGGTAGAATCCCATCAGGACTGTATTCTGACAGGCCCAACGGGGGCGGGAAAGAGTTTCATCGCTTCCGCCCTGGGACATCAGGCCTGCATGTACGGATTCAAGGTGGGGTACTATCCCTGTTCAAAGCTGTTTGCCAATCTAAAATTATCCAGGGCAGATGGTAGTTATCTCAAAGAGCTTACTAAAATACAGAAACTGGATGTTATCATTCTGGATGATTTTGGGCTTGAGCCTCTTGATGCGCAGAATCGTCTTACTTTACTGGAAATCCTTGAGGATCGACACGGACGAAAATCATCGGTTTTTGTATCTCAACTGCCTGTAACTAACTGGCATGAAGTCATAGGCGATCCTACTATAGCAGATGCTATCTGTGATCGTATTATTCATAATGCTCATAGAATAGAATTGAAAGGAGATTCTGTAAGAAAAATTTACGCAAATAATTGACTCAAACCTGCCACTTTGGTATTGCTGTCAACAAGGGAATTGGATGAGGGTATAAGTGGTAAAGTTATTTCCGGAATAGGTGGCAGTTTTCGCCGGAATCCGCAATTTCACTGTGTGTCATTGGCGTTGCATTTGCTAGTGATTTTTGCGATGGTTTCGGACAGGGTTATAAAACTGGATATAAACAAGCGAAGGGGACGAGTCTCGATCCACTTGTACCACTGTGTCCGTTGCAACCACTAAAAGGTTTTGGCGATCCGAAATCGGATTTTGAGCACGGGTATATCATTGGCTTCAAAAGAGGCATGGCAGATGGTTCAAAATGAAAGCTTCTGTAATTATGGAAAAATTCGAAGCTATTAGATTGGCTCTGATGGCATGTGATTTCTGGCAGTTGACTGCAAACGCCGCAGAAGAATTAGCTCAGCAAGGAAATCATTGTTCTTTATCGTATATCGGTTGGGGCTGGCCTTCTAAAGAAGAATGGGAAAACCACACTAAATGGTCAGATATAAACATCGGACAACCTGTACTATTCAATTTCTATCATGGTATTGAGTTAAGCCTAAAAGCATTGATAGTAGCAAAAGGGCAGAAGATTAAAAACAATCATCAGCTTTCCAAACTTGTTAATCAAGTTGGGGCTCTTTACAAAGATGAAGAATTAACGTCTTTCTATTCTAAATATGTGGTTTTGGATAAATTACCAAAAATTCTTTATGACTTTTGTCGTGAATCTGACATGACTATGGATTTGTATTTTCAAAGCTTAAAGTATCCAACAAGTACAAAGGGAGTTGAATTTAACCACTCCGTTTTACGCTATAACGAAGATTCTGGAATTGAATTATTTTCGGAAATTCGAGCTGACGTTGTATTTATTCGTGACAAGCTAAAACATGTTGTAAGTATGGAGTGTCGAGATGAGTTCGCATAACATTGCACTGGACCTAACGGGAGTCATTCAGCCGCTCTTCGTAAAAGCATTATGATATCAACAGGTTCTCGCCGTAGGTCAGCTCATCGTTCGGTAATACAATAGAAAGGTGAATCAAAAATGAGTGAGCTGTTAAAACTGCTAAAGGATTTTTTGCCGCTCGAAATTGCCGCTTTAATTGTCATCTTTATTTACTTTCTGAAAGTTTTCAAAGATATTTCTAACGACTTTGTGGATCTTGCCAAGCAACAAGCTGAATACATGAAAGAACGGGTTGATTCGGTTGATAAAACAACCGGCATTTTCGAGCGCACTGTCGATCATCAAGAAAAAGATCTCAAACGCCTATATGATATCAACGAACAAATGAAGCAGGAACTTGAGTCGAAGAAAAACCAAACCGTTTCCAGACTTGACGAACAAATGGACGAAGTCGTACGTGGGCTGGAGGACATTCGCCGAGACAAAATATCGCATGAAGAAATGGAAAAGTTAAAGGCAGATTTAGCAAAAGCCAAGGCAGATGCCACCGAGGAATACACCCATGCCATACAACGACTTTCAAGTGTTGAGAATGTTGCACTGACCAAGACAGGCATGTTGAATAAGGCTTTCGTTGTCATGCCTTTTTCGGAAAGGCATAAAGAAACATATGAAACGATCCGAGAGATTCTTTCTCAGGAAAAAGTATCAGTATTTCGGGCAGATGAACGCGTGACCCCTGGTGGAGATATTGCCACAAATGTTCGTCAGTGTATTGCTGACGCAGACGTCATTATAGTTGACCTTACCGAACAAAATCCAAGCGTGATGTACGAGCTGGGATATGCTCACGGTACCGGAAAAAGTGTCATTCTCCTTACATCAGAATATAGCCAAGTCCCTTTCGATGTCTCGAACTATCGTGTCATCGTTTATGACAAAACTCCACAGGGCGAAAAGGTACTTGCTGAAAGCCTTAAGAAGGTTGTTGTAGATTTAAGGACTGCGGCAAAGAAACAACAAATGAAGAAATGGCTCGAAGCAGCGATATCCGCTATCCCCTACACTGGTGACATTATGAAGCTTTTACTCAGGCTATAAAAGTACGAAATTACCGAACAAATGCATGCAAGGGATGACTTTCCGCTGCGCTCCAAGCCACCCCTGATGCACACGATGGCGCGCCGCTTCGCAGCACGCCATCGGGCGCGAGATGACATGAGTTGTTGTCCGCCGCGAAGCGGCGGCCATCAACTCAATGGAGCTGACACCGCTCCCTGCGGTCGCGGCTGCGCTTCGCTTGCCCCCTTTGGTTGGCAAAATGACTACCTTCAAAAGGAAAGTCGACTATCAACGATCGCAGTCAATATAAACGAAATACCGATTTAAACCGCAGAGGGGCTGTCGTCATTTTCCCCAAGTCGGGGGTGCAGCTCATCTCGCGCCCGTTGGGTGCATAAAATGGAAGAGCAAATAACAAATCTTTCAATAACAAATCCGAATAAAAGTTGGGTGGCAAAGGAACTCACCAAACTTATTGATGAGTGGATTGCTTGGCAGAAAGAAGTGGATCAAATTCGAGAACATCCATATGATCCCAATATTCAACTTGATGTCTTCGCTGATGGTGAAGAAAATATGCAAAAACATGAAATACTCCAAGCAAAGACACTGACCTTTTTGAATAACAACATCAATGGCCATGGCTTTATCAAAGGCTTTGATGGTAGAGGTTGTGATAGGACGGATCTCCGGTTAAAGGTTCGCGTTAAACACAGACTTCAACAGTTAAGAATCCTCCAATCATGTTTAAAATATGCGGAAGTTCCTGAGTCTTTTTGGAAGAAAAAAGGGAAAGAGTTGGTTGAAAAAATATCTAATTTGCCCGCTGATGTTGCCGCACAAGTAGCATCAGAGTGGCTAAAGAATCCACCTTTGTAGGACACCCAACAAGTCGCTGGAGAATCGACGGGTAAATGCTGGCACATTTCCCGCGTCTCAGCTCCAGCGTTCGGTATGAGGATTTTTATCATTTAGGAGAGCTGAATTGGAGCTTTGGCTAACATCAGATATCTTCAACTGGGTCACTTCAATGCAAACTTCTAATATCTCGCGCGGGCGTGAGTGGTTGCGCGCATATGAGTTTTGGAAGCATGCTGACGTGACCTTACAAGAAACCTGCAATGAATTTAATTTAATTGATGCGATTACCACCTTGAAACGGGCTGTAGACCACCGCCTAAGGCTCCTTGATAAGCTATACAAATTTAAAAAAATCCCCATACAGGGAAAGCCGTCAGATCTGATAAAGATTTTGCACTATATGGATATTGTCAGGCCAATAATGGTGGAAAAACTTATTCAAATAAGGAATGCAGTCGAACACGAAGATGCCCCGCCACCTGATTGCGAAACATGTAAGGTTTTTTCAGAATTCGTTTGGTATTTCCTTCGGTCCACCGACAATCTTGTACGGGAAATAGTGTTAAATTTTAGTCTATACCCTGCGGAATCTGATCTTAACTTGTACTCGGTTGAATGTAGAATCGGGATTGAGCATGGATGGAATCCTACCATTGGTGGGTGGTTACCATCCCAATTAATTTCTGATGAATCAAGAGACAACTGGTTAAGAATTATTGGAGAGAAGTACGACAGGCTTTCCGATTATTTAGCTATTTCCCAAAACTCCTCAGATGAAGGCGATCATAGCGTGGATAATGGCCCTCAGTCTGAGATTACATATTTTGAGGGAGAAATACGTGGACCAGCAGTGTGCTTGAAGAGACTGATTCAGATGTATTTCAAGGTGGTCTGAACAATTAAAATGTGATTCTAATTACCGAACATTTGCCTGCACCAGACCGCAAGAAAACCGCGGCTGGTGAGGCATGGCGTTCGGGCAAAAAAATAGGAGGAGATGATTAGTGAAATCGAAAGTGATATCTTTGAAATTTGTCTCGGAATCAGATAAACCGGTGGGATACTTGATGGTCGAGACAGATGATGAAAAATTTGCCAAACAAACCGCCCATCAGTGGGGCGAGAGTAAATTGGACACACCGTTCACAAGAGTGGAGCTGCATCAAGGGGTCCTGGATTCGCCAGATATAGATTCAGACATTTTCAATGGAGTGCGGGTCTGGGAATTGCCCTTTTGATTTGATTTTCTGTATCCTTTCCCTATTCGGACCCCAGGAAAGAAGATGAAACACATGACAGTCAACACTTACCGGAAGGACAAATACTACCCTCGCGTAGTGAGGGCAGTTGGAAAAATTTTGGCTCGCGCAGACGTTGTTGCCCCCTCAGATATCCTTATCGAGATGGGCAATCTTTCCAAGAAAAATTATGAAGCGTGGCGTAAAGGGCCAGTTCCTTATCTTGAACGAGTATTTGAAGGCAGTCTTTCAAAAGCCAACAGAATTCTTCGCATTATCGGCTTTCATACTCATGACCTTAACATGGTGCTGCGGCAGACGGCTTACCATCAGTGGAGGAATGGGAAAAATCGAATACTGAGATTCTCCAAATCAGGTGATCCGAATCTAGAAAAGGCCTATTCCTGCCATTATATTTGGAACCAGTCACAGGAAAAGAAATTGAAAGTTATCCATGAGGCCATGCCCGAACAATGCCAGTGCAATTGGCCAGGGCCACAGCGGGCCTATTGAAAAGCAATAAAAAATAATGTCAGTTGCCTTTGGGAACCTCTCTAAGTGGCCCTGTCAACTAGCTTTGATCGTTGGCTCTTAATATATTTGACAAGCCTTATCGATC
>CAZBOB010000165.1:0-8139 GCA_964492995.1 uncultured Desulfobacteraceae bacterium
CCGGACCTAAGCGCAGTACTTGAGGGACTGATAAAAGCCGACGTCAACTTTATTCTGGTCGGAGGTCTTGCTGCCGTTGTGCAAGGCGCACCCGTTACCACGATGGATGTCGACATCGTTCATAACCGATCTTCCGAAAACATTGTCAAACTGCTTGCATTTCTCAAGTCAATTGGCGCATTTCATCGTCGCCTGGACGACAAGGTAATTGAACCAACGGAACGGGATATTTCAGGAGAAGGCCATGCTCTATTTTCGACCCGGTTGGGCCCCCTAGACGTCCTTGCTGTGATTGAGGAAGGGAAAACCTATGACGACCTGCTTGAACACACAGTGGACGTTAAATTTAGAGGCCACACGATTAAGGTTCTTGATCTTAAGATAATGATCGAACTCAAGAAAGCCTCAAGAGACCCCAAAGACAAACAGCGTCTCCCGGTTCTGGAAGAAACACTTCGACAACTGCAGGAAGAGAATGGGGTAAAACCTTGACGGGCTGTTGCCCAAACCGGCCAGTTGTTCTTTTCATAGATTTTGGCTGTCTCCAAGACCCTGTAACTCACTGATATCATTATCCTCGGAAATCGCGAGTTATGCGAATTGTGTGTGGATTTTGATTTGGGCAACAGCTCGTGAAGACCTGACCCTCTTTGTTTTTCCTCTGACTATTGACATTTTTTTGTTAATATGCAAAACAGAATTGGATTTATTTATTAAATATTATATTGTTGCTACAAAATTTGATGGTCTCGTAAAAAGTCACAAAATACTGTTTTCCGTCATTCCGGCGAAAGCCGGAATCCAGTCTTTTCAAGCAGTTGTAGAGCATCTGGACTCCGGTTTTCACCGGAGTGACGATTATTACAAATTCATCAAATTTATCTACCTGAAATTCTGCTTCTTATAAACTTGTTGAGTTCTTCATGAAAAACCCTGGTTAGACGTATTTCCAGGATCAATATACGCCCTAATCACATCATTTTTTTGTAATATCATTATGTTAAATTAAATTACAAAAATAGTACTATCCGGCAAAACAGCCGCGTATTAGAAATAGGCGGCGTTTTAGCCGTATTTCACATTTCAATATTAAACAAAGGTGAATACTAATACCTTGTATTGTTTATAACTTTTAACTTTGTAGCGGCAAATAGCCGTAATTAACTACGGTTATTAGGCCGCCTAATCTATGATGGCGCGCCGCTTCGCGGCACGCCATCGGGCGCGAGATGACATGAGTTGTTGTCCGCCGCGAAGGCGCGGCCATCAACTCAATGGAGCTGACACCGCTCCCTGCGGTCGGGGGTGCAGCTCATCTCGCGCCCGTTCGGCGGCAATCAGGAGGTTCACATGCATAGAGTGAGCAGGACCACGAAACACAGAGCCGGAGCAGGCTCTCTCATGGGTCAAGTCGGGACCAGCTTTAGGAAGATCGTTCACGAGTCCAATATGCAGGTGGCCAGAAGGTATCTTCTAGACGTAACTGAGCGCTATGGACTTGGTGTAGGGCTCGTTGTCCTGCATCAACGTGGTCTTACTACCGGACATATCCCGCGTTCGAGTTCAAAAGACCCAGTTAAACGTCTTAGCACCGGCAAAGACCGCTTTGTCTACGTTCATGTCCCGATACGGGCCATCCGCAGAGACCGAAAGAGATTGGTGGACCAGGGAATCATGAATGACTTTCCGGATCCGAACCGCTTGATCTACCATGAAGATGGGCTCGTGGGCACATTCTCATTCCGACTCGGGAGTATCCAGGAGCTGTATCCTGCCGCGCGTCCCCAAGACGTCGTTTCCGAGCTGTTGACCTGTCTGGAAGCCCAGGAGATACTTGAGCAAGCGGAACTTGACAGTTGGCAGGTCCAATTCAAGGACCTAGCGGCCGCGGACAAGATTCGCAAGGACTTGATCACTTACTCCCCTCAACGCGTGTTCGTCAGGACGGACAAGGCATTCAACCACTTGACGGTGTGGCTGCCGGCTGATTACGACCGACCCGAGATACGGGACATCCTTAAGACTGCACTTGCCTACAAAGCTCCCTGCAACTACTGCGGTGTGCGCGAGCTAAATCCGCTCGAGGACATTGCGAGCACGTGCCTAGTGTCTGATTGGGAGGAACGCTATCGTTTCTCCATGAGCCGTTCCTATGAATTTGGGTTCACCTTCGCACCGTTCGGTGATCCCGAGACCGTCTGCCATTTCCTCGCATGGGACAATCCCTCTATCAGCGAGGTAGTCAATAACATGGACCTTCAAACTTACAGTTTCGGTGACCTCGTACGGCTAACTTGCGCCATCAACAGCGACATAGAGAGCTATTGCGCCGAGGCGTCGATTCCATTCACCCCGTTCGTTGGCATTTGCAATCACTGGGCCGGTAACAGCATCTACCATCAGCACTATCAGTTCTTCCGGATAAGCAATCTCCCGCTTACGAAGGCAGACGTGCAGAGGAATGTCTTGGTACACCACGACGCCGGCCTGAGGGTGGACCGCCTGTCGTGGCCCGCACCTGTCTACCGCATAGTCATGGCCGATCCGGTCCGTGTGGACGGGATGTCGGATCTCGCAGACCAGGTCGCAATACTCTGGAACCAGTTAAGCAAACCAGAAGAGCGCATCGAAATCGGAAACGAGATCGTGATCGACAATCATACCCAAAACACCGTCGTCACTCAGAACGGTGCGGCGGCTGAGGCTTACTTCGTCCCGCGTTTACGTTCCAAGCTCGGTACTCGTGTGAGAAAGGGAGTCAAAAAGGATAACCTGGCGGCCTTGGAGGTGTTGGGTTACATACTGATTGATGATCCGCAAGAATGGGCGGTGATAGCTGGGTTAACCCCCGAGGAGCGAAATGATTTCGGTGAAGGGGCGTTACACGACGTTGCGCCCGACGAAACCAGGATCGCAGATTTTGAAGACGTCCTCCAGATTCGACTTGCCGCCCAAGTACGCGACATCATTGGTGACCTTAGGGGCCTGGCGGAGTTGACTCGCCCGGATGACGTCGAGCAGAGGATCCGACGATTATTCACCGGCGTACACAAGACGCTACATGACAAAGAAATGGTGCGCGAGCAGAAGATCCACGTCCTCAACGAAGCGAGCGAAGCATACCGGAGACTAACTGCTTTGCGGAACAAGCTCGCGCGTCGTTCCAAGAAGCACGGCGAGACGCTGTTTACCCCCGACATGATCGAAAGACTTGTCGATGGAGCGCGGTAGTGACCTTGGCCGTCCCATGGACATGCTTCCGCCTCGCGTCTCGCGCTCGAATGAGCACGGCGAAATGATCCCAAGGCCATCGCGACCTGGACCGGCTTCGAGACTGATTCACCACAACATGCGTGGATTGTCGCCGAACAAGCGCGTGAACCCGTCCCGGAAAGCGTCACGACCCTTGCATTGGCAAGGGCCGCGCCGCTTTCTCGCGCGGGTTACGCTTAGGCGTGCGAACTTTTATCGAAACGTCGATTCTCTAAAAATGGAAAAGAACTTTTAGAATGGGATTAAAAGAACCCATCATTGAATGCAGATCCTGTAAGAAACTTTATCCTAGAAAAGTTTTCCGTTGCCCAAGTTGTAAGGAACCGGGCATCACAAAATTATATAAGTATGTTTCTTACAACGAGAACTCCTTGTCAATCCTGATAAATAAAGAAGTTTGGTTCCCTAAAGCCAAAATTTTAAATGACCCATTTGAGTTCCAATTCCATATGTCGGAGAATCAATTCAATGGTGTTTCAATAGACCAGAATTCGATTCGTCAAGCAGTTGAAGATAGCAAGGAACTCGGGGTCTTCTGTTTGACGGAGGTTAATGACAATATCCTGATGTGGTCTCATTATGCAGATCAACACAAGGGGTTCTGTATTGAGTTCGAGAGATCAGACCATAATTACTTGGGAGGTGAATCGTGCGTTCCTGTCTTCTATCCCGAAGACGACCAACTTCCAATATATAAACCCCTTGACCTGCTCAAACCAGAGTCTTTTGCAGGTATTGCCACAACAAAGGCAAAACTTTGGAGTTATGAACTGGAATGGCGAATGATATCACGTGAGAAAGGAAACAGACCGTACGCTTTGCCTGGTGATATCACTGCAATCATTTTCGGCGAAAGAATGGATAAAAAACATAGGCAGACCATAAAGAACATACTTGGCTCCGAAATGCTCTATTTGGAAGCCATTAAAATGAAAGGTCGGTTTAGACTCAAAATTACGCCAGTTAATTCTTAATTGAATTCTGTAATAAAAACTTATTGTACGCCTAACCTCTAAGGATTGACACGACCTGCAAGGTCGTTTTCAATCTATTGTTCAAGAAGCCCGGTTTGTTGAGATTTTTGTATAAGGGTATTGCTTTGATGATCTGGGTGAGGGAGACACTCCGGAATCAATAAAATTCGGGGTGCCGGAGATTAACAAAGACTTTTTATCGATAGAAAGATATAATTTTCAAGAAATAGTTGTCGGTATTCGGAGCCAAAAGTCGGGTCAAGGCGCAGCTGTCCTGTGCCGCTTCAACCAGAAATCGGCAACCTGTTCAATTTGGGTAAAAATAGTATCGACAGGTTTTCAGCTACCCTGAATCCTCAAGTACTATTTTAAACGGCAACAGTGACACTTGGAACATTAGCCTTCCGCCGCAGCTGTTGCAGATCATGGGCTCAGGAGGTTCGAGCACCGTTTTTGGTGTCACGATTTCAAAACCGAACGCCAGTTCAATAAGAGCCGTGATCTTTTCCAACGGGACTGAAGATCCCGGGTGCAGGAATCCGTAATAACGAACTTTCATGAACCCGGTGGGCAGCACGTGCTGAAGAAAACGGCGCAAAAACTCCATGACGTCTAACGCCATGGTGCGCCACCGGTTGCTTTTATTTTTACGGTATTTGAAAAAGACCCTTCGATCTTCGATTTTTACGATCCGGCTGTTTGAAATAGCCACTTTAAAAACATAGGGAGCAAGGTACTTGATACTCTGCTCGCCGGTCCCGATGGCCTGACAGTTAACGACCCATTTCTGATTCCAGACATCGGAGGGGATTTGGGGATAAAGTTTGCTCTTTTTCATAATGTCGCGGAATTTGGCCTTGAAGATTTTTGACATGGCCTTGACCGGCAGGAAAAAATCGATTCGAGAGCAGTGCCATTTGCCGTCGGTTCTCGATAATGCACCCCCCGGGACGATATAATGGATGTGTGGATGATAGGGTATTTGTCGTCCCCAGGTGTGCAGTACCCCGAAGAATCCGGGCATGTCTCCACCGATGTGTTTTTGATCGGCCGCCAGTTTTTTAATTGTCTGTGAAGAAGCGGCAAACATGGCCGAGTAGCACACCCGCTGGTGACTGCGGATGAAGCGTCTGAGCTTTTGTGGCACGGTAAAGGTAATCATGAAATGATGCCCGGGTAATTGACGATCCAATTGCGTTTGCAGCCACTTTCGGGTTTTATGGTGCTGGCAATTGGGACAATGCCGGTTGCCACAGCAACGATATACCATGTGCCTTTCACCGCATTCGGTGCATTGATAGATAGAAGCGCCGTAATGATCCGTGCGGCAGTTTATGATGGCATGGATGACTTTACGATGCTCAGAAGGGATGGCCTCCCCAAACCTGTGGATATACTCAGGCGCGTAGGTCTTGAAGATGTCTTTAATCGTTGTCATGGTCATCTCCTTTCATCAGATCGTTGATGATGCCGTAGGCGCTTTCGTGCCCTTGTGTGGTCAGGTGGAGATGGATCATGGTAGAGTTCAGACTGCTATGGCCCAAGTATTGCTGGATACGGCGAATATTGACCCCTGCTTCCAGTAGATGTGTGGCATAAGAATGGCGCAGGGTATGGACAGAGATACGTTTTTTTAACTTCAACTGTTTCAATACCCGACGCAGGGCACCTTGAACGGAACTCTTATTCATGGGGATTTGAGCTGTAGGCCCTTCTTTGCCGCTTCGACCCAGTCGTGGAAAAATCCAAGTCGGATTACGGTGCAGCTTCCAGTAAGATCTTAGTATGTGAAGTGTCGACTCGGGCAAGGGAACATATCGGTCTTTAGCGCCCTTGCCACGGACGTGAATGCGCATGCGATCTTTATCAATGTCGCTGACCTGAAGATGAAGGGCTTCGTGCAGTCTAAGCCCGCAGGAATAGACGGAGGTAAGGTATGCTTTATTTTGAGGCGTACTGACGGTTCTCAGGATGGATCGAATCTCATCGAGGCTCAGTACAGTAGGCAGCCGCCGCTCACTTTTTGCCCGTATCAGTTCCAGTGTGTGCCATTCACGTTTGAGCACATTGATAAAAAAGAACTTGATGCCGCTGTAGCAGATGCGCATGGTGGCGGGTGACCATTTATCTTTGTTTTTGCGATGCAGGAAATAATCTTGAAGTTGTACTTCGGTGATTTGATCGGGGGTTTTGTTGAAAAAATCGACGAGCATGCGAACGGATCTTGTATAACATTCCTGTGTGCGTTCGCTCATACCGGCAAGTTGCAGGGCTCTCATGGATCGATCATAATAGTCTTTCATCATACTCTCCTTTCTTGGTTAAGGGGTTAAAAATAGCACTGAGAGTATGACGGAAAAAACGGGGGCTCTGCAACCCGGGTTGGAGTTTAAGAGGAATGATTTTTTTAGGCGGAATCAATTACCTGCCGCGAAGCGGCTTACTTGAACAACCGCATGAACCGGATCGTGTCCCTGCCGGGCCGCTCCCGGTTATGCGTGCGTTATGCCTGGTGTCCTCAAGGTGTCCCTTAAATGGCATGGTGCTGCCCTTAATTAAAGTGTAACCTCTATCGTAAAACTCAATAAGGGTTTCACTTAAATAAGGAGATTAACAGATGAATATTTCGACAAAAGTTAAGAATTTGAGAGAAGGTAAGGGTTGGTCACAGGAGCACTTGTCAGCTGTTGCTGGAATATCCACAAAAACTATTCATAGAATCGAAACCGGAAAGACCAAGGCTTCACTTGAATCACAACAAGCTTTGTCTGATGCATTCGGAATAAGTATCAGTGAGTTGTTTTATGATCAGACCCAAAATAAGGCTGAAAGGTGGCCAAAGGAATATATCCTTGAAGTTTATTTTGAGGGTGAGTGTATTGAACAGCAGAGATATCTTGATCCAATAATTCCACCTTTGCCAGGAGAGAAATTCTATATAATTTTTGAAAATAAAAACTACTCAAACGAACATGGCAATTGGTGGGTAGTGAATAGGCGTAAGCATCTTAAGTTCAATGAAGAAATAAATATTGAAACATTAATGTTTGAATGCACCCCTGATCCTCAGAAAGGGGCATAATCGGGTAGCCGGGGGGCTTTAGCCCCCGGCCCCCACACCACCTATCATGTGGGTCAGCACTAGGCGGTTCCCAAAGAACATCGAGCCGTAGCTGGATAAAGTATAACCTACAAATCTTTGACAAGAAGGCGGCCACTCCCGGTGATGGCTAATGTTAGGTGTAAAGGATGACTGAAATTTTCGACTTTGATATTAAATGGGCAACATTGATTGGTCGGTTGTTTATTGCTTTCGGTTACATTGAAAAAATCACTCATAATTGTTTAGTGGAATGGTTGAAAGATCCAATTTATCCCCACATAAAAAACATGAATCTTGGGCGAAGAATTGACTTGGTCATAGATCTGGCTAAAGCTCAAGAATATACTAAAGAAAATATTGAACAGTTCATATCCCACTTAAAACAAGCAAAAACCCTTTCAGAGAAAAGGAATATTGTTGCACATAATCCATTAATGCTGACTCTCTTTCAAGGTGATCCTGATTTTGTAGAAGTTATTCAGTCAATTAAAAAGGATGAAGTTTTTATTGAATTTCATCAACTGGAAGATATAGTATTGCAAACTGAATCTGTATGCTCAAACCTGCTTGAGATAAAAGTAAAGTTCGGTCTTGAAGGGTGGGAGGGACTTCCCCTAACAAGCGCTTGAACTGCGGACCGGGCTACGCAGTCGCGGTTTTACATGTTGTTATTTATTAAACTTTACTAAAATTTTCAAACTCTGTCGCTAACCACGCCCGGCCGGTTAAGCGTAGCGAACCCCGCAGTAAGATGCAAAGTTAGGCGCAATTAGATTGGCGTTTTCTGAT
>CAZBOB010000166.1:0-8120 GCA_964492995.1 uncultured Desulfobacteraceae bacterium
AAATAAAATATTAGCAATTTGCATGCCTCTTTTATTGAATTTCCATTTTTTTTCTGTATTCATTTAATTTGTTCCTCAATGTCCGAACGCTTATCCCTAATATTTCGGCTGCATGGGTCCTGTTACCGTTGGTTTGGTCCAGGGCCGTGAAAATCACATTTTTTTCCATTTCTTTTAAAGAGATCGTCGGCATAAAAGGATGTACTGCCGTTTCGGACTGTCTGTTTTTTTCAGTCATAAAAAGATCTTCCTCGTCTATAAGATCTCCCTTGCACATAAGAACCGCCCTTTCAATTACATTCTCAAATTCCCTTACATTCCCCTTCCATGGCATCTGCATAAGTGAAGCCAGCGCCTCCTTGGTCAATCCTTTGACAGATCTTCTATTTATACTGCAGTATTTTTCGATGAAATAATCTGCCAGCCAGGGTATATCATCTTTCCTCTCTCTTAATGGAGGTAGATAAAACGGTATAACATGCAAACGATAATGAAGATCTTCCCTGAATTTTCCTTCATCAATCTGTTTTTCTATATCCCTGTTTGTGGTAGCAATAAATCTGACATCCACAGGCACCGGAGCGGTTCCGCCAATCCTGTCAATCTCCCTTTCCTGCAAAACCCTTAAAAGTTTTGACTGAAGCTGATAATCCATCTCGCTGATCTCATCCAGAAGCAAAGTTCCTTGATTGGCCAGTTCAAATTTCCCTTTTTTCCTGGAGAATGCACCGGTGAAGGAACCCTTTTCATGGCCGAACAGTTCGCTTTCCAGCAAAGCCTCAGGGAGTGCAGCACAATTAATAGCCACAAAGGCTTTATCTTTCCGGGAGCTATAATTGTGGATATACCTGGCAAACAGTTCTTTGCCTGTTCCGGACTCTCCTTGAATAAAGACGGACGCATTGCTGTCTGCGACCTCTTTTGCCAGCTTTAAAATCCTTTTCATTTCCTTGTTTTTGGTTATTATTGTAAATTTACCATTCGAAGATTTCTGATCAGTAGCATTAAAACCATTGGATATGTACGAGGCAATGATTTCTATCATTTTGAGCGTCAGGGGTTTTAACAAAAAATCTTTTGCTCCCAGTTTCATCGCCTCCACCGCTTCATTGACCCCGGCATTGTCTGAAATAAGAATGACCGGCAAAGATGCATTGACTTCTTTTATACGTTTTAAAAGACCAAATTCTTCACCCTGCGGCAAATTCATGTCAGTGATAACCATATCATAGTGATCTCTGATTATTTCTTCAAAAGCCGTCCGGCCGTTATTAGTAGTTTTTACCTGGCAGCCCGATTCAATAAAAACTTTGCACATATGATTTGACGGATCGGTAATATCATTTTCAGCCAGTAATATCTTCTTTCCTTTCATCACTGAATACTTTCTCCGATTTTTGAGCCCGAATTTAACATCTCGGAAATTTTATCACTATTAAAATTAATCTCTTTAATCTTTTCTTGAGCAAGGTTGCTCCAGAAAGGATCATTGAGGCTCAAAATTTGATTATAGAGAGCAAGGGAATCTTCTTTTTTATTTAATAGTAAATAACATTGAGCAATTTTGAACTTTAAAGAGATTTTATCGCTTTTCTCCGTTGCCGTATCCACGGCCTGATTAAAGAAAGTAACGGCTTTTTTCGCATAACCGAGATTAAGATAGAGATCTCCTATCTCCTGATAGATATTGTAATCAGGGAATTCGCAATCTTTTTTAATGCCGTTTGCCTCGTTTATTGCCTTTAAGGCCTTTTCATTCGAGTTGCTGCCCGTTAATGCCTTTGCCTTTTCTATCAGAAGCATTGCCCTTTTGCATTTTGTTACAGGGTATCTCAAGGCCACAGAAAGCGTGTCTGCCGCCAGTTTATATTTCTTTTGCTTCAAAAGAATACTTCCCTTTAACCGGTATGCATCTGAAACGTATTTGTCTGACGGGTGCTTATCTATTAAAATATCAAATCTCTTTAGTGCACTTTTAAATTGTTTTATCTTAAATAGGTGTTTGCCAACAAAAAACAAAAGATCGGGGGCCTTTTCACTGTCCAACAACAGGCTGTCGGCCTTTTTAAAAATTTCTGTGGCCGTTTTCTCAAGATTCATATTATTAAATGCTCTTGCCACAAGCAAAAACAGCTCAGGAGCATTCACTATTAAAAACAGCTCTTTTTCCTTAAGGTAGAAATTTATGACGTTTATATGCTTTTTCCCTTCAATCTCTTGCTTTAGGATACCCTTGATTATCACTAATAAAGCATGCCTCATTTCTTTTTTCAGGGATGTTCCCAGATACTTTTTTTGCAAGTCCTTTAAAACTTTCAGACTCTTTTTATACTCTTCGTCTTTCTGATATGTAATAGCCAGCTTCAGCAAAGAGAGTTGTACCAAAGGGTTCTTTTCATCATTATCATTAGAAGTGTTTACAATATTTTCATAAATCTCTCTCGGCGAACCGATCTCTTTTCTCGTTTTTTCCATCCAATTTATTTCTTCTTGTTGTTCAGCCAGCCTGATTTTACTTATGATTGCTCCATCCGTATTCGGATAGCGTTCAAGGATCATCCGGTAAAATTTTACAGCATCCTCGATCAATCCTTCATTCCGATAGGTATCTCCAATCTGATTGAGTACAAGATGGTTTATTTCTCGCTCAGGACATGTATTATAAAACCGATACAGGTTTTCTCTGGCCTTTTTATTATCTCCCAACTGGTAATAGTTATAGCCCAAATAGAGTGAAATTTCCGGATGCTTATATATATTTTCAGGATCTTTTTTTTTAAGTTCATTGAGAATTTTAAGTGATCTGTGGAAATTATTCATTTCATTAAGAATCTTTGCCTTTAATTTTCTTGCTTCTATTCTCTCGGGTAACTCTGGATATTCGGAAGTGATGGTCTCTAATTCTTTCAGTGCGGACAGGACATCTTCTTTTCTATGCCTCAGGAGCAATACCCTTACTTTTTGCATGTATGCCTTTATTCGTAGAATGGAGCCTTTGTCTTTCTTTATAACAAGATTATAATAACCCAATGCCTCAGAATAATTTTTAATATGAAAATACAGGTTCCCAATGCTATACATGGCATCCGTAACATACTCGGAAGAAGGGAATCGACTGACGGCATCCTCATAATGACCTTTAATTTCTTTATAATGAGCCGAGATAGATTCTGTGTTTAAATGATCATAAGATTTTGCCAAAATAAAATATGCTTTTTCTGTATATCTCCCATTGGGATATTTTTTTATTAAACGGGTAAGATTATCAATTGCACCTTTCCAGTCTTTAGCATTATAAGTATCAAGGCATTTCAGGTAAAAGGATGTATCTTCTTTACCGTCATCTTTAACCATTTGAGTCAGTTTCTCTCCGGGACTCGTCTTTGCATCTTCTCTCGAACTTTTTTGCTTTTTTACAACATTTTTCATTTTTTGCTCAGAAGCGCCAATTCCATTGTCTGGAGTTTCCGAAGTTACGGAAGTGACTTTCGCTGAGTTTTGATTCTCTTTATGTGGCTTTTCGATATGTTGTCGGGAATCATCCGTCTTCATTTTTTCAGTTTTTTTTAATACCGCTATATCCTTTCTTGCATCCAGGCTGTTAGCCTTATTAGGATCTACTTTTTTATTTATTCTCTCCATTGATGCGTCTTTCTTGGGAAGCCTGTGGGTATACGACACTTCTTTGTCTGCATCGATGACAATAGGGATGTAGCCTGGATTGGACCGGAACCGCAGGCCCATAAGTATAGCGTTCTTGTTTTCAGCCACCTTTACATTCTTTTTAGCCGGGACTTGAGTCCGAGACAACTTTTTAATTTCCTTTTCAATGCTGCCTGTCGGCGCCACGGCATTGTTTTTTTTTGGCATTGCTTTTTTAGACGCTTTTTTTCGACTCTTTTTGGGGAAAAAATTGCCCATTGCATATTCAGCCTTGCGTTTGTATGCGCTTTTTGGAAAAAGTTTTATAATACGCCCATAGATATCAAAAGCCTTTTTCTTATGAGACTTGTTGAATGATCGCTTGTAAAGCTCTTGATAAAGCTTACCGGACATATAAAGCCCTGCAGCGGCCCAAGGGCCTGAAGGGTTATGCCAGTAAATCGCCTCAAACTTTTCGATACAAGCCAACCAGTTATTTCTGTATTTCTGTTTTTTTGGATTGTGGCGAAGTTTTTTGTAGCAGGCTTCAGCCTTGCAATACTCATCCCTTGCCGTAGCAGCAAATGATGCCCGTGGCATCATCATGGAAAACATACAGCATACAAGAATACATGATAAATAAATTTTTTTGTTATCAAATAACAATTGTTTTTGCCTTTTCCTACAGTTCGTTCAGACAATTAAAACATCCATAGTTGTCATTTTCGAAATGTCCGGTTTTTGTAGATTCTCCATAATAAAATGATCGGGCTTGGGAAAAAGATTAAGCTACACATGACCTTTTTTCGAAACATTTAAACCTTCGGACAGAACATTGATTATATATTCAGATATGTGACCATCACCCAAGATACTTAAAGTTGTTTGGAATTTTGATTCATGTGTGGCAATTGAAACATGAATAGATCTTTTAAAATGGCGTTCCATACCGCCTTTTTACAGCAATTAGTATGCCAATGATATAAAAGTTTAGTCTTTGCTCAATTGGGTATGATAAATTGATGGGTAACCGGGACTTCGAAGATCTGCCTTCAGCGAGATCAGCTCAAGGGAAGGCTTTTTTAACATATTGGTTTAGTTGATAAAGTCCTAGAGCATCCGGTTGGCTTGTTGGGTTTCTGCTTAAGGAAACAGGAGTTCATCACGGTATATGGCAAGAAAATGTTGGGATGATGGAATGATGGAATGATGGAATAATAGGTCTCAAAAAAGGTCGGTGTTGTGATGTTAAACGTCATTTTTTTGACAGCTAAGGATTTAGGGGTTTCGCGCCAATTGGAATAATGGAATGATGGACCTAACCCATGGCTGCATCATTTATATCTATGTTCTGTTTTTTAATCTTTGCCACCAGGGTTGTTCTATTGATATTGAGAAGTTTTGCAGCTTTTGATTTTACCCAGTTGGTTCTTTCCAGGGCCTCAAGAATAATCTTTTTCTCATAATCCTTAACCGCCTCATGAAAGTTTAAATCTTGTTCCATGATCACTTCGTCAGAGGATTGAACGGACCGGCTTTTCTCTTGAATAATTTCAGGAAGGTCATCAAAAGATACAACCTGATCTTCACACAGGATCGTGAGTCTTTTTACTACATTTTCAAGCTCTCTGACATTGCCCGGCCAGTCATAGGCAATCATAGCATCCATGGCTACAGGTAAAAAACCGGTGACCCTTTTTTCCTTTCCTCTTTGAAATTTTTTTAAAAAAAAGTCGAGAAGTAAAGGTATATCAGATTTTCGCTTTTTTAAAGAAGGGACTTTGATTGGAATAACATTTAATCGATAATAGAGGTCTTCCCGAAAGGTCTCATTGTTTATGGCGGTTGTTAAATTCTTATTAGTGGCTGCGATAATCCTGAGATCTACATGGATTGTTTTAGTGCCGCCCACTCTCTCGAATTTTTGTTCCTGCAATACCCGTAAAAGCTTTACTTGCAGCGCAGGGCTCATTTCCCCTATCTCATCTAAGAAAATGGTTCCGCCGTTGGCCATCTCAAATCGACCGATCCTTCTTTTAAAAGCACCTGTAAAAGCCCCTTTTTCATGGCCGAAAAGTTCGCTTTCAAGTAATGCCTCAGGAATAGCGCCGCAGCTGACAACAACCAGCGGCTTATCGCTGCGGTTACTGATATAATGAATAGCCCTTGCTATCAATTCCTTACCTGTTCCGCTGGCGCCGGTGATAAGAACGGTGCCGTCTGTATCGGCCACCTTTTCTATAAGGTTGTAGATCTTTTTGATGGCCTTGCTTGTCCCCACCAAGTTGGTATAATTGTATTTTCCACGTAATTCCTTCTTAAGTCTGATATTTTCTTCCTCAAGGTTCTTAAATTTAAGTGCCTTTTCAACAACTACCAAAAGCTCGCTGGGGGATACCGGTTTCGTAATATAGTCAAAAGCGCCATTTTTTATTGCATCAACCGAACTCTTAATTGTTCCATGAGCGGTAAGAATGATGCACATGGTTTTTGGAGATTTGGATATCACATGTTCAAGTACCTCCATACCACTTATATCCGGCATCATGAGGTCGGTAAAAACAAGGTCATAATCATTCTTTTCAAGCTTTTTGATACCCGATTCACCGCCTGAGGCGGTTGATACTTCATAATCATTGGCCTTTAAAATTTTGGCCATCAACTTTATTATTGCGGGATTATCGTCTATGACTAATATACTTGTCATTGATCTAATTCTTTTCGCCACCAAGTCACAAAGCCACTAAGAAAAAAATTAAAAATATCCTTTGTGTCTTAGTGTCTTTGTGGCAATTTTTTCCGGCTTGGGTTTTAAGATGTAGATTTTAGGTTTTTATAATTTATTGTTAAACAAATCAAGAACAAAACGTTCATCTTGCAGATTTCATGTGAAATATTTATATTTATTCGCTATTTTTTTAAGATGTCAATATAGAATATAAAATAAAATATGCCTTCGTTGGCATAAGGGTGGGTTTGCGGCGGTAAGCAGGGAGATCCCGCTAAAACAAACTCAAAAAGCTCCGTATGTTTGAAAATACCTTTTTGAAATAAAATTATATATAATCCCCTCGATGGAATTTATATACAGCAACATTGGCAGTTACAGCCAGATCTTTGATAATTTTTTTAAGCGCTTTATCGTTATGAACGGCATCTGCAGACTCGGCCTCGATTAAGCTTACCTCTTTTTCAATATTTTTCACCAAAGGCCCGATATCTTTTAATGTCTTTGCGGGATCGGCCAACTCTCTTGTATAATCATCTAAAAGGTTTAGAATTTTATCACCATGTTTAATGACGTCAGCCTTGCTGCCCATAGATGGTGACATAGTTGCTGCATTCATTCCATTAATTCTTTTGTCAAAAACTTTCTTGAACCCACAATCACTATCCACCTTCTTGGGTAATGACCGTTGCCCTTGGAATGAATCATATATTCTGTTAATATCCATTTTTCAACCCCCTACTTTTATTACAATATCCGTATTACCTATTTATTCGGCATTGAAGGCCCGTCTCTTTAGAAAAAAAACATTATCATAGTAATAATAATAATACGTTCCGTTAAAAAACTTAAGATCAGCCGTCAAATACCTTATCAAGTTTTTCAGTTATTGTTTCGGCTGTAAACGGTTTCACTACGTAATTACTTACCCCTGACTTGAATCTTGCATAAAATTGATGGGAATCCTTTTTATGGCAAAAAAGACGCTTCTCAACAAAAGGATACCGGAAAAGTTTTCCGATTTTGAGGAAAAAGAAAATCATAGCCCACTTTTTATTTTTCTAATATTCCCCCTCTGCCTTTGAAAAACAGAAGAAATAATCCTTTCCCTGTCATTTATGCTGAGATCAAGAAATTTTATCCCCAGGTTGTAATGGGTCCGACCGTCTTTATCCATCTGCATGACATGGACAACTTCACCAAATATGTCCATATAAACAAGGGGAGACCTCGAGAGATAAAACTTTGTATGAATGATCCGTCCGTGTTCAAGGGACCTATCCACCATTATTTCCATTCCTGAGCCACTAATACTTAGCCCCACTCCCTGTTTATAAAGCCCCTTTACGGTTTTATCCTTTGATAAAAGGTCTAGAATCTGATCCAGTTTTTCGTCCATCTGGACGAGATGATTTATCAATGAGGCGCTTACAGGATGGCCATCATTCATCTCTCCATTATTAACTTCAACACTCTGTTCTTGGTTAAACGGCGGGAAAATTGCCTCATTAGATTTTTTCAGATCTTCATATTCATCCTTTGTCATTGTCTTGAATTTGACGTTAAAAGAAAAATTTCCCCTGACAAAGGAACGTCTCTCTTCCGATTGCATATCAATCACCTCGAATGAAAAAAAGAAGAATGGAAAATAATAAATCGCAAGAAAAATATGCAACTATCATACCACCTATAAGTTAAAAATTCCTAATCAAGTTAAATAGTGTCCATCCACAAATGGTCTTTTTGCCCA
>CAZBOB010000167.1:0-8028 GCA_964492995.1 uncultured Desulfobacteraceae bacterium
GCTAATGAATACGGGCTTGAATGACGGAATCCTTATTAACCATTATGGTTCTTAAAAGTCAACCTTGTGATTTTGCCCGTTAGCACATATATCATCTACCCTATCGACTCCGGCGCATGAGCCCGGATATTTCATGAAAATTTTCGGGATAAAAGCTGTTTCACGGAAATCTTTTCTTTTATCATTCTTCATCTTTGATAATTACACCTTCAGATAAATTCCTTTCCCAACACTCTTGATTTTTCCCTCTTTTTTCAGCTTATAAACGATATTATGAACCTTCTTTCGAGAAAACCCGGTCTTTTCAGAAATAATCGCGGGACTGATACCTTTCTTTGACCGATTGATGATTTTAAGCACAGTTTCAGCTGCAGTTACAGGTTTCTTAGGAACGGCTTTCTTTGCAGCCATTTTCTTGGGCTTTGACGGAGCTTTGCGAGCGGGTTTAGCTTTACCCTTTTCACCCACACGAGACGTTGTAATAGTATCCAGTTTCTCTGCCAAAGCTTCAATCCCCTGTGCCATGGCTTTCATGCCTTCCACCACAGTTTTTAAGAATACATCAATTTCTTTCATTCGTCTTCCTCCTTAAAAAATGATTTGATATCAAGGTATTACAACAAACAACATAATAAAAGTCAAGGATATTCACAACTCAACAAAAAAGCCTGCGCCGCACCATGCAGAACTTCGGCTATAGTACAGTCAGCTATCAGTATTAAAAAATCATAAATTGTTTGCCGGGGAAGATAGATATTTGCAAAAGATACGGTTAAAGCCAGAAGGTGAAATACAACAAAAACCCACACGGAAAAAAATCAGCTACTGAACTGGAAGCATTTACTCCTTATCCAAACGTCAGTTACAAATATTGAGGTCAAATTATCCAAAAAGCCTCAAACATGTCTGTACGATTTCATAGCCTCCATAGACGACACAAATTAAGAGGCCCCAAGAAAGCAATAAAAGGCTTAACCAGATTAGCGATAGTCTCATATTCTGCATCTCCTGTTGTTATAATGTGAAAAGGAAATTAGGAATATAATACCAAATCTGATTCAATGTAGCATCGACACAAAAGAGAACGGGGAAACCGAGCTATTAAGATTGATAATCTCGTGCAAAATCGAAAAAACAACTTTTAGGAGAGTTTTAAGTATCTTTTAAACAGCTAATTCTAATTTCCTAAAACCTGAAAAGTGATAAATTTTTATTTTAACAATTCATCAGGATTAAAAATAAAAATTATATTTAAAATCCTATAAATTAATATATATTGTATGTCAAGAAAAATTTGATACAATATATAGTATAATAAAATATTTTACCATTGCATGATGGTGTATAAACCCGGTTTAAATAAGTCACCTAAAAATCCTCATTAATTTTCATGCAAGATTCCGGTATAAATTTAGTATTCCATTATTTTTATGGTTTTGATATAGGACTCGATTAACAAAAAACCGCTTGTCACTGTTGACGGTCTCGTACCTAGTTAAAAAAACAACTAATTACAAAGTGTTGAGTTTTGATGTTAAATTTTAAACACTTGTTGCAGAAAGTCAAAAAACTCGAGGTTATCAAAAAATGGATGTCAATCGCCGTCATTTTTTAAAGTTCGGAGCCCAAGCAGCTATGGCCTGCTTATGCCCTGCTCCGGCCATTGCGATAACTGATCGTTTTTTATCGCCGAAACGAAAACTTTCTTTTTACAACACGCATACAGAGGAACGTCTTGAAGTTTATTATTATATCCAAGGCAGGTATAAACCCATGGCGCTGAAAAACATCAATTACACCCTTCGTGATCATCGGACAGATGAAATTAAATCCATTGATATCAATCTGTTGAATTTACTGTATTCAATTAAAAAGAAGCTGAACATATCAGAACCTTTTCATATTGTTTCAGGGTATCGTTCTCCTGAAACAAATGAGTATTTATATAAAAGACGTAAAGGAGTTGCCAAAAATAGCCTTCACATACACGGTAAGGCCATTGATTTTCGACTGCCGGATATCAGTCTTCCGGTATTGCACCGGACAGCAATTGCGTTAAAGGCTGGGGGGGTCGGCTACTACCCATGCTCTAATTTTATTCATATTGATGTTGGACCGATTAGATACTGGCAATATCCGGGATGAAAAATATTTTTTTACTGAATTTTTTCCGTATAATACTTTTGGAGAAGTCGCTTTCTCGTTAAGAGCAATACCCAACTGGCGGTCCCTTCCATATATGTCATCTCTAAAGTTGATAATACCATCTTTGTCAACCCAAGCTGTCCAGTAAAGAATATAAATTTTTATCGGGTCTGACAAAAATATTGTTTTGTTTTTTTTGCGGTTGGCCACAGCAACTAATTTTTCGAGACTCCATTTTGAATTATTTTGCAAAAGGTATGCTGCAAGTTCCATGGGTTTTTCAATGCGGATACAACCGGAACTAAAAGCGCGTCTTGTCATATTAAACAAGTTGCGAGCCGGCGTGTCGTGTAAATATATGCTGAACTCATTTGGAAAAACAAATTTTACTCGTCCAAGAGCATTTGAATTTACCGGATCCTGGCGGAGCTTATAGACAAAATTTTTCTTGGTTATCGTAGCCCAGTCAATAGATTCAGGGTTCAACTCCTTTGCATCTTCTTCCCAGTTTTCAAAAACCCTGATGTTATTATCCGCCAAGTAGCCAGGGTCTTTTTTAATACAGGGTAATATGTCATTCAAGGCAATTGTGTGGGGAATATTCCAATAGGGATTCAATTCAAGATATGTTATTTTTCGTGATAAAACAGGGGTGGGTCGCTCCATTTTTCCTACAATAGCTCTAATTGATTTTATTGTTTGTTCATTTTCAATAACATTGAGTTTAAAATTGGCTGTGTTAACTATGATATGGCGTTTCCCTAAGTCTTGAGGAAGCCAACGCCAACGTTCCATATTCAATCTGATTTGTCTAATACGATCTTCCACCGGAACATTTAGTGATAGTAGTGTCTTTGAACCCACAATTCCATCAACCTTAAGCCCTTGTCTTGCCTGGAAACTTCTGACCCCATCTTCCAAAACTTCATCAAAATAGTCCTGATTCGTGCTGGTTGAGTCTTTCAGATCACCTGAAATGATCAGGCGTGATCGTAAATCGGCAATCCGTGTTCCATAATCGCCTTTCCGCAGTTTCCCTCCGGCAGGCACTTCATTCCAGCAACCCGATTTTTTTATCTTTTGGTATTTTAATAATGCCTGTTTTAAACTTAGATATCCGAAATGATGGGGCTGCAGAGCATCAACAAATCCTTCCATTTTGTCATCATACAACACGGCTTGAAAAATCTTTTTCAGCTTTCTCTTTGGTTTTTTTATGTACCAATTCAAATTGTTGGAATAAGGATCTACGATCCCTTCTGACAGGTGAAATGCATATGAAAAAAAAGCATCGGTTAATAGTATATCAAGTTCTGCCAACTTTGCAGGTTCAGGCGTATTTGACAATAGATTGAATTTAATATCCGTCAGCAAGCTCAAAATATTTTCCTGATGATAGTTTTCGGAATAGAGTCCTTCATGGTCTGCTTCGATAATAGTCTTTATGAGAACTACCGCCTTATTATTCAACCCATTTTTAGTCACCCATACCGGTTTAACTTCCCGATGAAGATAGAAAGCGAGAAGTAATTCCGGATTGCAAATGATTGTGTTTTTAGAATCCATTTTATTTTTGATGATCAGGGAGGCAAGGCACGATATCAAACACTCACGTACCTCATCCGTAAAATTGCAACAATTATTGGTCTCTATATTTTGCATGGGAATGTTTATCAGGCTCTGATTGAGAGTGTCGATGAATCCGCGGGGATTGTTACGGTTAATCAAGGAAAAAGAACCGGGAATCATGCTATTGCCGGCAAAATTAATATGATCATTGCGTTTCTTTTTAGCAAACGGAAAGGTACAAGTGTTGAAAGAATATTTATCCACCGGATCATTTAAATTCAGGGAATAAACATTTCCGGATGAGAGCAAAAGGCTTACCGGCAAAATGAATAGAAGTAACAATAGCCTCATATTTTTATCACACAAATACATTTTACAAAAAAACAGCAAATATGATGCCAGAATATAAAAGAGCCAAATAATGTTCTGTATCCAGTTGATTTATATAATTATTGATTAAAGGATAAAAAAATGAGTGACGATGAGAATGAATTGAAATTATGAAATAAACTACATGGTTTTTAGGTAATGAAAGTAATAAGGCAGCAGATGAGGGAATTTATTTTTTCCGAGACCCTTAACCGAATATTCCATGAAAATTTTCGAGAGGCCTTTTTATTAATAAGTTACGCTCTTGATTTTTTTAAAAGAAAATTCCAAGACGCTCCATAGCTTTTTCCACCGTCTCCTCCTCTGTAAGTAAATTATCCACGGCGGCGCTGGAAAAGACATAATAGGGTCCTTTACCCTCGAAACTCTCTCTAGTGATAATTACATCAATTTGATGCTTGTTTAAAAATTCCGCGACCAAAATTCCTTTTCCGTGTTCTACTTGGGTAAATGGATTTTCAACGATTTTTTGTTCGATTGCTTTCTGATCTTTTATTCTGACAGTGATAAGCCCGAAATAAGGGGCCTCTCCAAAGTGACGGGAGATGCGATGCTGGTTAGCATCTGTCAACGGCACGGCATAGATGAAGTTTTCTTTTTTGCTCGGTTCATAGTGAATAAGCACGCGGTCCACATTTTTTATTTGTCTTTTTATATTTGTCTCGATTCGATGGGCGATAAAATGTGCTTTGTCAAGATCATGGGTTTTCAGGAAGATATCTGCTTCTATAAACTTGTAGCGCCCTGAATTTCTCCCCATGAGATGTGGGATTTCCATTACTTGAGGTTCGGCAAGAATCAGCTTTTCAGCAATGCTGAGCGTCTTGTAGTCCAGAGAAGCATCCAGCAATACACGGATGCCGTCGATCAGGATTTTACCGCCGCTCCAGGCAATGATGACTACGATTATGAAAGCGGAGATTTTGTCCAGGTTGATACCTGCAAAACTTGATAAAAGTACGACCAACACCATTGTACTGGAAAACATATCCACACCGATATGCTTGGCATCCGCGATTAAACTCGGCGAGTTAATCTCTGTGCCGACTTTGGTTGCATATCGTGAATACCCGTAAGTAATGGCGATTATGCACAGCACGCTTGCAATGGTTAACCATATGTTTTTTAGCTCGACGGCTATACCCTTTGTTGCTTCCATTACGATTTCGTAACCCGCATAAAAGATGGCGAGCGCAACCCCGACAGATACCAGGTTTTCGACCTTGTAAAGCCCGTAGGGAAAGGATTTTGTTTTGCGTTTGGCGATGATCAAGCCGACGAAAACCGTAGAAGATGCCACAACATCGGATAAAGAGTGAAACGCATCGGCCTTTAATGCAATACTGCCTGAAAGCGTGGAAAAGATATATTTTATACCAAACAGAACCAAATTTATTCCAACTGCAAGAGCGGCAACTTTTTCACCTTTCTCCATCACTTCCATCCGTATTTATTCCTGAATTTTGAACAGACCATCTTAAAACGTTCCGATACCGCCGATTTCATGAACGAGGCGGAGCGGGACCTTTATTTTTTTACCGTTCTCGGGTCATAACCGTACCGCATTTAGGGCACGTATTCTCAAAACAAGGATATCCCAATTCATGGGGCACCCTTTCTTCACAATTTGGACAAATGCAGTATCCTCCGGGACCTGCACGAAAACCGCCGTCCCGGCCCATACCTTGACCCTGTCCCATACCTTGGCCTATGCCTTGCCCCACCCCTTGCCCCATACCTCTACCCGTGGCACGGCCTCTGCATGGCCCCGTGCCCGGGCCGTCTCCAACCGAGGGGTCTGAAGTCTTCAGCAACCGGCCATCCTGATATTGCTTCAGGACGTCTCGTATGGTTCCTGCGGCGCCAAGATAGACATTCAGACCGGCAGCCTCCAGAACATCTGTGACATTGGGCTTGAGTTTTCCGGTAATTACTGCGTCAACCCCTGCGGCGACAACCATTTGCGCGGCCTGGATACCCGCACCGCTGCTTGAAACCGCGGCCTCGTTTTCGAGAACATCAAAGGCCTCGGTTGCAGGATCAATTACGATGAAGCATCGGCAGCAGCCGAATCCCGGATCAACCTGTTCATCCAGATTTGCGCCACTTGATGAAATTGCAATTTTCACAAGACCTCCTCATAACCGTCTCCGGTTTAGGGTTCAGAGGTTTACGGTTCAGATTTGTAAGGTGAACCGACAATTTCTAACCGTGAAACTCTGAACCCGTGAACGCTTATGCCTTCTCCAGGACGGATGGACTGTAGCAAAAAGGACCGGATTGTCTTCACATTCGCAGAAACAGCCGATCCGCTATGGTGACCCAAAGAACATAGCCCATGGAAATGTTCAGGTATTTAAATAAAAATGAGTAGCCGGGGACTTTATAACGAAAGAACAGCACATTACCGAAAAAACATACAAGCATCATCAGATAAAGAGCAAGCAACCCCTTTAACCAGGTATTTATAATAAGTTGAACCATCGGCAAAACCATGGCCACACAGGCAAACGCCAAGACCCATACAAACATGATCCGGTTTAGCTGATCAATCGAAAATACCCTCAGCATATTCGGCATGCCGGCGTGACGATACTCCTCATGGCCGGACAAAAGAATCAGCCAAAAATGAGGCAGCTGCCAGAGGCCGATTACGGCCATCAAAACCTGAATTTGTGAAGAGTAAATGTTTCCGCCGGCTGCGATCCAGCCGATTAACGGCGGCAGCATCCCGCAAATTGAGCCCGGAATAATGGCAAGAACGGTTTTTGACTTCAACGGTGTGTAGACGCCATTGTAGAGTATCACAGCCAACACCCCCAAGAGCACCGGTGAACCCATCGAATGAACCCTGAAGAGACCGCCCAGCCCAATGATCATCAGGATCATGGACACGACGAGGGCATGACGGCCAGATATGAGCTGTTTGGGCAGCGGGCGTTCCCGTGTTCGTGAGAACAATCCATCCCGGTTTCGGTCCTGGTAATTATTCAACGCTGCCGATCCGCAAGCCAGAACAAATACACTCGCTACAGTCGCAATCAAATCCGACCCAATGTATGGGCGAAAGACTACATAGCCGACCAACGCAGAAACAGCATTCATCAGGCTGATCCGAAGCTTTACCAGGCGAAACCAATCATTGGTGCGCGCAATAAATAAAGGACTTCTCAAAGCGGATATGGCATCTCGTTTCATTGGGTTCATGCCTAATTAGTGAACATCCATAACCGTCATACTATTTGTCTTCTTCATCTTGTTCAAGCCATTGTTCGTATTCAACCATAGGAACGATGCGGAGCGTTGCATTCATTTCCGAATGACCCACACCGCAGAATTCCGTGCATTGAACGAAAAAAGAGCCGAGTTTGTCCGGCAGAAACCATGCATAATTGTACCGGCCGTTAACGGCATCGACCTTGATACGGTAGGCAGGAATATACAGGCTGTGCAGAACATCCGTGGATGTTACATTCAATCTGATGGGCATACCCAAAGGGACGACCAGATCATTTTCCGTTTCTTTGTCATTCGGATACACGAAAATCCATGAAAACTGCTGGCCGATCACTTCAATTTCAATGGCATCCTCGGGCACATTTCTCAAACCCGTATAGGAAGACCATCCAAAATAGAACATGGATAGTGCAATGATCGACGGGATAACGGTCCACAAAACTTCGAGCTTCCAGTTTCCCCGGATATCAGACGGTTCCGGGTGTTTACTTCGGCGGTACTTCACCACAAACAGGACCATGGTGATGGTTATTCCCACCAGGAGCACCAGAGAAAATCCCAGAATATAATAGAATGCCTGATCCACCCCCGCTACGGGGTTTGGCGCTGTAATCATGATTTCTACCTAATGTCCATCCATAAATGGTCTTTTTGCCCAATCTCTGCGTTATGTTCAAAAAATTAATT
>CAZBOB010000168.1:0-7981 GCA_964492995.1 uncultured Desulfobacteraceae bacterium
CGTTTTATGGGGACATCATTTTCAAAAAGCAATGACATGCGATGACTCATTTATTCGCCTTCGCCTGAATACCTTTCAGCTTGTTGGAGTGAAACGGAAATCCCGCCAAACGGGGTCGTAGCGGAGCGGAGATCCCGCCCAGCGGGGCTGCGGGGAGCTTCATCATCTCTACGATCAATACTTCCGGCGATAATGTGATGCAGGGCTCCTGGAGCATCTATTCTTGACTTACGCTGCATATGACTCTCATATCAGGAAACCATTACACACGCCAACTTATAATCTAATGTACGCCCTCTATTTCCTTAAGTCATATGTTGGAGATATCCCAAGAATTGTAACAGGTACGAATCGTGTGCTCACCATTAGTGATCTGCAATTTACACCCTTTGCAGATATCATTATGCGACACAGAATATTTTGATGGAAAAACCATGCGTTTTATTTGCAGATAGTACAGGTCACTGCTTGAAAATTTCAAAGCAAAATCTGAAAGATTTTATGGCTACAATTTTTCAAGGTCATTATAACTTATCGCTTTTATAATTTTAGCCTCTATTTAATTAACGAGCAACCAGCAACGAGAAACCCGCTTCACTCATCAAGCACTTTCCTAATGATTCTGGCGATCTCGTCCTTCACAACGGGTTTCATAACAAATTCGCGAATGCCCAAAGCTTTGGCCTTGTTTTCGTTTATCATCTCGCTGAATCCTGTGCAGAGTATAATCGGAATATCAGCCCTAATCTCTAAAAGCCTGGGGGCTAGTTCAACACCGCTCATGTTCGGCATGCTCATGTCGGTGATGACAAGATCGAATTTATCCGGATTGGCTCTGAAGGCTTCTAATGCGTCTACACTGCCTGTTCGGGTTGCGACCTGATACCCTAAACGCTCTAAAGTCTGTTTTACCATGCGAACAATCGGCTCTTCATCGTCCACAAGCAAAATGCATTCACTACCTTTTTGGATAGGTTCTGTGGATACGATTCTAGGTTCAACAGGTTTTGCTTCAATTAAGGGAAAGTAGACATTAAATACAGTCCCTTTTCCAGGCTCGCTGTATACTTTAATATCTCCGCCATGGCTTTTGACAATCCCATGTATTATTGAAAGACCCATGCCAGTACCTTCGCCCGGCGGTTTTGTGGTAAAAAAGGGATCAAATATTTTCGGTATAATCGATTTATCCATGCCATGGCCGGTATCGCTCACAGTAAGTTTAAGATATGTTCCGGGATACAAATCAGGATAGGAGGCTGAATCATCCATGCTGATCTTTTCTTTTGTAACATTAATTGTAAGAACCCCTCCCTTTTCCCGCATGGCATGATAAGCGTTGGTGGCCAGGTTCATAACCACTTGGTGAATCTGGGTGGGATCAGCCATCATCGGCTTGCAATCCTCATCAATATTTTGGCGGATCTCAATACTTGTCGGTATTGAGTTCATGAGCAGTTGGATTGCCTCTTTTACAACCGACTGAACCTTGACAAGTTTTTTTTCAGGTTCTTTCTGGCGGCTGAAGGTGAGAATCTGCTGAACCATGTTTTTGGATCGATAGGCAGCATTTAATACTTCTTTCAGATTGCTTTGTGCCAGGCTTCCTTCAGGCACGTCATCCATTGTTAAATCAGCGTATCCGATAATTGAATAAAGGGCATTGTTAAAATCGTGGGCGACACCGCCCGCCAAAAGTCCCATGGATTCCATTTTTTGGGATCGTTGTAGTTTTTGCGCCATGTTTTTCATTTCAGTAATATCTCGGTATATAGATAATATTGAAATGGTTCCATCCACGTGATGAATGGGTGAATATGAAACACTGTAAGTGAGCCCGTCCTTTGGACTGATTATTTCCGTCAAATAATGTTCACCCTGTTGAGTTCTATCTTGTTGAATACACCATGGGCATTTCTCTTCCAATCCATTAATAACTTTATAACATGACTCCCCCGTTGCATCACTTCCTGTCCTTTTGATCATGGCTGGATTCATGTATTCAATACGAAATTCCGGGGAACGAATATATGCCAAATCTTGCATCGCCTCCATCATTGAACGATATTTTTCCTCACTTTCTCGTAGCGCCTCTTCAGCTTGCTTACGTTCTTCGATTTTCTGTTGAAGATTCTCGTTTGTGATTGCAAGTTCGGAAGTGCGCTCTTTTACCTTTACTTCAAGTTTGGTTTGAAATCTTTGAAGTTGTTCCAACATTCTGTCGAACTCTATCGCGAGAATACCGATTTCATCTCGTCGCTGACTAGAAAGACTTGCTGAAATATCACCGGTTTTTCTAATTAACATTACATGATTTTTTAAATCTGTAATAGGACCGAGAACTGAATAATGTAAAAGCAATGACATCACAATGAGCACACCAATTCCTATGGCTAAGATCAAATACATCGCATAACTCACGGTAACATATCCTTGTTCAGATATTTTTTTGGGGGTCTGCGACTTTATCAGAATAGCTGCATTTCCTATAATATCAGGTAGCGTTGTGTATGCATAGATACTGTCATTAGTGCTAGAATCGACAAGATACCGAGATTCATCTGTTATCCGATTTGGAATATCTTTAAGAGGCGTAGGTAAGGAGCCAGCATGAACGGGAAATGCCTGAAAGTTGATTTTAGTTTGATCTACAAGTGTCTTGACAAACTCATCATTGAGAAATCGGCCAAAAATTAAAGATCCTCGAAAAGGTCCTTCGTCATTGCTTTTTGTTATTGGTCGCGAGGAAATGAACATAGGGCCATTCTGTGTCATATAAATACCAGCAACACCCATCTTTGTTACGGGAATGTTCTTCGACAGGTAAGAAATAAGTGGATGGTTCGGCGGGAATGTATCTTTTGGGAAGTCAGTTAACTGAATAATTTTATTGTATTTAGGGTCATAGGTTTTACACCAGATTATCTTTTCTTTTGTATTAATAAAGTAGATTGTATTAATATTATTTACAGCAAATGTCCCAGGAATAAGGTTGGTCTCAATATACTCCGCCGATCGAGACTCCATGAATTGGTAGCTATCATTCCATGCCGACCAATCCCAACAAATGGAGTCAAGGCGATGAATCTCATTTTTAAACGCTTTCTCAATACGTTTCGCATTTTTTATGGCTTCATCTCGTTCAAGCGACAAAAAGCCCGGGAATATAACGTAACGTTGAACCCAAAAATTCATGACTCCATAGAGTCCGAAAACACAGAGCAAAATTAACATAACTTTTAATTTTAATGACATAAAGATAACTCCCTGTATTAGTAAGCTTTGCGTATCTGGCCTACGGGTTTTTGACAGTTGCGTTTTTAAAACTCAATAAAATAAAAGCAGTAAGGGCTTTTGCTCCAATTATTCGAATATTAGCTTTTCAGCCACGATCATTACCAACGTCTTCTTGATCTTTACGGGTTGTGGTTACTTGCATTAATATTAAACCACATCGAGTTCAAGAATACCGACCGCTATTGTGTAATGGAAAAAACGCCAAAACAAGAGCTATTTGTTCCATGGTTTGCTATCAGGTCAGGTAAATGGAGGCCAGATTCATACTATGAATATTCAATAACAGAAAGGGGGTAAAACCACAAGAAATTGATTTTTGAGAATGGGTAAAAAGGGTTGACACGCTAACAGACACCTTGCCAATTCACACAACCTGAATCAACCCTTATTTTTTTCATATATCAAATAAAGTGAAAAAGGCACAAAATGTAACAGCTGATACTTTATCCGGCTACATCATCAACTTGCATCATGACTCTACCTGCGGAAACCATCATTACATACAACTGTACCGCTCCAATTTCATCGTCGGAAATTCCTTTCTCTTTGGCCACGCCAAGGAGTTGTTCAATTCAAGGATAGCGGCCAAAAGCTATAGCCGCTGCCATCTTAATCATATGTGACGTTTTTTCATTAAGAATCCCTTCGGCCTCAACTGATTTGTGGAAATCGGCAAATATCTTTCGCTGATTTTCGGATAACATGGATTTCTCCTTTCATAAAAATAAGTTGCTTTTGGGAGAATTTGATCATCTTGTATGGTTTATTGAGTGCTTTCTAACCTAATATATCTTGCCTAATCGGAAATCCATTAGAGATATTGTCAAATGTTGTGTACAGCATTAGGCAGCGATCCTGTTTATTTCAATACCGTCAACAAACGTTATTCCTTTAATTACCATCGCTAATTTTTCATAACGGTGAAGACGTATCCACCTTTTCTGAGCACATTTACAAAGTTTATAGGCCATTGTCTGGACGGTTTTAGCAGAGAAATAGCCTCTTACTTTTGCTGTTCGAAGTTTGACGGTCGCAAAGGTTGATTCTATGGGGTTCGTGGTTCGGATATGCCTCCAGTGCTCTGTAGGATAATCGTAAAATGTTAACAAAACATCTCGATCTTTTTTCAGACACTCGGCGGCTTTCGGATATTTTGATTCGTAAATATCGATAAAGACATCAAAGGATTTCTTTGCTTCTTGTTTATTCGGTGCCATCCATATTTGATGTATCTTTTCTTTGGCTTTAGCCTGAATGCTCTTTGGCAATTTGTTTAGAATATTGGCTGTCTTGTGAACCCAGCATCGCTGCCAACGGGTTTTGTCATAAGCTTTTGACAGAGCTTTCCAGAATCCGAGAGAACCATCGCCGATGGCCAGCTCCGGCGCTTCAAGTAATCCTCTGCGTTTAAGATCAATTAGAATCGAAGACCATGAATGTTCGCTTTCTCTATAGCCACCCTCAAGGGCGATTAATTCTTTTCGACCGTCTTTGGTTGCACCGATGATGACTAATAGGCACTGTTTGTCGTCCATGCGAACATTGCAGTAAACGCCATCGGCCCAGATATACACATAACGTTTATGGGAAAGATCCCGGTTAAGCCATTGTTCGTATTCTTGCTGCCAAACCGATTTAAGTCGGCTGATCGTCGAAGGTGAAAGCCCAAGAGCATCTTTACCCACTAAGGCGGCCAGCGCATCGGTGAAATCACCTGTTGAAATTCCTTTGAGGTATAGCCAGGGGATTAGGGTTTCCATACTTTTGGTTTTTCGAAGGTATGGTGGTATGATAGAGGAGCTGAATCGAATTCGACCTAACGCATTTCCAGGCTGACGATTTCTGATACGAGGGACCTTAACAGGAACTTGGCCGATTCCGGTCTGAATTTCTCGTTCAGGAAGATACCCATTGCGTGTAATTCTTTTCCGACCCTGATCGTCCCTAAGATCGGCATATTGGGATAAAAAGCTCCCGATTTCTACCTCTAAAGCCTGTGCTAACAACTCTCTGGCTCCGTTACGCAAAATGTCTGTGATGGGGTCATTAATAAATGGTTCTGGATTTTTTAAATCGATTACGTTATCTTTAGCCATGGTGTGTGTATCCTTTCATTTTGATGATTCAAAGTGCCGGGCAATTGCCGGGAAAACAATCACCCGGAGGATACACCACCTAATCCTCTAAACACAACTTTTAGCTATAACTCAATCCATTAAATTGACATGTATCAAATTCAAACTGTAAATATCAAGCAAGGATCATTTTTCAGATATCGTTTTCATATTTCGTGCATCGTTTAATATGAATACCTTGGAGATATCTCACAATTTTGAAACCTCTAAAAGCCTGCGATAAATAGCAGATTTATCAAAGCTGGAAGTAAAGTCCTTTTTTAGTTTATACTACCCCCCTGATTTGTACCTCCTTGTATAGTGAGTCCTGAAGGTGGTGTTAGTTCAATTTTATCAACTTTTTTAGGTAATTTTTTATTTCTATCTCTAACCAAAATACTATTTTCTTTGTTGCTGTTTTTTTCACTTTTATCCGAGAGACTTTTCAATTCAATCTTTTTTTTATCCATTTCCATTAATTTGTTAATTATTATAATAGAAGGCACGTAAACTTTTTTACTTAGGGTTCGCTCATGTTTCTGTAAACTTTCAACCTCAATATTTGGGGGACTCATAAAATTTTTTGGGGTATAAAAATAGTCGTTGATATTTAGATTCCCAATTTTGGAGACAATTGGGGGGCCAAAACAAGTGGATGTGACAAATAACAAAATTATTGATTTGAATATTTCTAAAAGTCTTTTTTCCGACATATTTTAATTTCCTAAAACTATGAATACTTTAGTATTTTTTTTTGATAATCTTCGGATTGTTTCCCCTAATAATTCACTTTTTTCATTTTCATATATAATATAAATTTCATTGTCTTTAATTCCCTTAGAAAATTCAATAACATCATCGTATTTTTTGATATTGATAATTTGATTGCCATCAATTCTTGATACTTTTAATACATTTTTTTCAAGAAGGATAGCATAGAAAGGTAAATTTTGAGTAATTTTGTCAATATCATCTATCGCTACAGCAGATTGAATTGGGAAAAAAGATTCTTCGCCGATTCCTTTTTCAGAAACAAATCTGACAGCAAAAATTCCAATTAAAAAAACCACAACTAAGATTAACATTAAATCTAAAGCTGGAATTAGTATGTCCTTAGAAGAAATTTTCATTGATTGGAACCACTAAATTCGGAGTAAAAAAATTCTCTTATACCGTAAGTAATTCGAACACCTAAACCTAATACCGTTGTAAAAACACCAATTTTAACCATCCCTAAAATTTGGAAAAAATTGCTGTAATCAAATTCTGAAATTTCTAAAGCCGTCCAAACAGAAGTTACAGTGCCAAAGAATCCTAGAATTACTGCAAAATCTCTTGCCATTATATCGATATATTTGATAGGGAATATAGCATCATTGCCTATATTGACTGAACTTTGCTTAATGATAGAATAAATTATAGTAACAAATAGAAGAAATAATTGAATTGTGAATATTGAAATTAAAACTAATAAATCAGTCATGAAAATCCATATTCCATAGTTTTCAGCAAAAAAGCCCGATATGTTTCTGGGATCTAGAGATTTATAGTATGAAAGATTCGTTTTGTCAGTTTCGATATAGTTATTGTAAAATTTCGACAAACTTACTTCTCTTGTATCCAACTCAATGTTTTTTATGTATCTTTTTTTGGGAAATCCGCCCCTAATAACATCCGCAAAATTTATGTCGATAAACAATGTCGAATCAAAGTTATAAAATAATTTTATTTTTATAACCTTATTACCTGTGGAACTTGATATCTTATACTTAGAATCATCTAAAACCTTTTTTCCTTTACCATTCTTTTGTATGTAAATTTTATGATTCATACCGAGTAAAACTGGTTCTGTAAAAAATAAGTCAAGTGATGAGAAGTTTTTAATAATTGGCAATTCAATATGGTTGTCTTCAACCATCAAATATTTTGGACCACCAACAAGAGCATTGTCTATATCTATAAATTGAATAATTATAAAATATAGAAAAACGAAAATTATTGCTAATAAAAGTGATAGTTTTTTCCCCCATGCATTTTTCTTTTTATCTTCCATCATTGCCTCAGAATTTAACTAAGAGTAAATAAAAATTAAAAATAATTATTAAATATATATAACATCTTACAATGGTTTTGACCTACGGAGGAAATCGATCCAAGATTATTTTTAACGAACCCTCAATCCATGTGTTATCAAGACCTTTATATTGAAAGAGAAAATTGTATATTGAGAGCACGTCGTTCTAAAGAAAAATTGTGATATCATATGATCCAAAATCAAATTTTGTGCTTCTCCAGACTTGTGTTTTCTGGGAGATGAACGAAACCGCTACGCGGTAGCTTTTTCTCAGAATTTTCCACAATCTTGAGGTTTAAGATTTATTTTCTTTATAGTGTTAATTTTTTTTATTTTTTGTAGCCGTTATTTCAAATTTTAGCTTTTCTTTTTTTTTTAAGAATATGCGATGTTACTTACTGTAATTATAATGAAAAAGAGAGGGTGGATACTTTACCCATATAGCATATTTCATGCCAAGATTGTCGACGGCTTCGTTCATCACCGTTTTATCAAT
>CAZBOB010000169.1:0-7969 GCA_964492995.1 uncultured Desulfobacteraceae bacterium
AGTATTTTGAGGATTAACTCGCCAAAGTTCGGTGGCGGGTTAAAATTTGAGCCTGTTGATAAATCCCGATTATCGGGGACGCCGGAATTGGGCAAAAGGGAGCGTTTTTCAAAGGTCTCGTTTAGAGTTGAACGCTGAACAGTTGTATTGCAAGCCTTTAATAACGCAGCTCGAAGATCCCGCTTAAAGCGGGGAGGTAGAAGCCTCCGGCCGGACCCGGATCGTTACGTCCCGTTCTGTTCTCTAATCAATGCTATTTCCACCCGACGGTTCGCCTGCCGGTTTTTCAGTGAGGTGTTTTCAAACAGCGGGCGATACTCTGAAAATCCTTGGATTGACACTCGGTGGGGAGAAACGCCGTTGTCAACTAAAAATTTGGCCACGTTGATCGCACGGGCTGAGGACAGCTCAAGGTTAGAGGGATATTTTTCTGTATTAATGGGGGTATTATCCGTGTGGCCTGAGACGACAACCTGGTATCCGGGTTTTGAAGAGATGAAGTTAGCGATCCGGGTAAAGATAGTTTTATAGGATTCCAACAACTTGGCTTTACCTACATTAAAAGTAATGCGTTCGCCCAGAACAAAGACAAGGCGATGCTGATTACTTCGAACGGAAAATACGTCTTTATCCACTTCCTCCAACGTGTTAAGAATTTCCAGATGGAGTTGCTTTATTGTTTTATCTAACTTTTTGCTTTGGCTATCTACAGGCAGATCAGGCGGTTGGGTAAGGTCAGGTTGAACAACGGTTTTCATATCTGTGGTTTGCCGAGAGGCAGGCGAAGTTTCGATCTGAACCGTGGATCTGTCTTCCGGAGAATTGTTCGAAGCAGATAATGATCCTTTGACATATGGCGAATACAGAAAGATGAAAAATATCAGAAGAAGCGTCATGAGGTCTACCATAGTCCAAAGCGGTACTTCCTCCCCCATGGTTTTCTGAGCGATCATTTTCTTCTGTAGCTGGATTCTCTTTCGCTCGGATAATTCAAGACGATCCTTGAGTTCTTTCCGGTCAAGCTTAAGCATTTTGTTTTCTCGCCATCAGTTTTTGCAGGGGAATAAGAGAAACCGGTTGTCCCTTGCGAGCCGGATATTCCATTACATCCTCATGCACGCCGTGATAATTCCGTATATAAGATTGCAAGCGGTATGCAACAGCCCTGGAATTTTTACCTCTGGAAATATCTAATACTCCCTCCAAGATAATATAAAGTAGTATTGATTCGGCCCTGATGTGTTCAGAAAGTTTCTTAGACAAAGGGAGAAAGACAAAGTTGGCGAATAATAAACCATAGAGGGTCGTAAGCAGGGCAATGGCCATTCCTCTGCCCATTTCCAAAGGAGTTCCTATATTGCTCAACACATCGATAAGCCCCATGATTGTACCGACAAAACCAATGGCGGGAGCAAGTTTTTGGAAGGTGTCCAGAATATTGATCAACGATTCCTTGCGAGAAAAATAGAGTTCATATTCTTTTTCCATGATTTTGTGAATTTCATATGGATCATATCCATCCACGACCAACTCAATACCTTTACGCAAAAAAAGATTTTCTATATTATCCGACTCTTTCTCCAGTAAAAAATTACCGTAAAGTCTTTTTATGCGGGATAGCCTTACAATTTGTTCTATAAAATTCTGGTAGTCTGTTTCCGGAAACCGAAAGATGGCATACAGGGTCTTGAACAGATCCCTGTGGACTTTATGGGGAAAAGATAGAAAACCGATTACAAATGTCCCTCCGAATACGAGAAGACCACTTTTGAAATTCAATATTATAGATGTCTCACCGATGATCGTTACTGCAAAACACAAAAATAAGATTATCCCTGCCGTCAGTATCATTTTTTGAATCATAAACCATACCCCTTGGATGCTATAATGAATTTCTTATGAAAAATTTATCTAAACATGATGGTCCTCGGAGGACCAATACAAGCATACGCAAATTATATGCCATAGACGTTTTGCCGAGATGTTTTTAAATAAACGCCGAGAAGATCATGTATTTTAAGTAAGTTGACGAATGATGTGAAGAATTTTAATGGGCGAAAAACGCTTTGTTATGTGGGCAAAATTTTCCTTGCAAACAGAATGAGATGAAAATTTCGCCGAGTTATTACCTGAATCTTGCACGAGTCGGAGGCTTTCATATGCCCCGATAGCGGGATTTCCGCTTCGCTACAACAAGGCACTTAAGGGCAAAGCCATAGTCTGCTATTGCGAGCCCTTAATAACGCAACAGATGGAAGCCTCCGGCTCGCCCTTTGGGGTGAAAATTGATGAGAAAAAAAGAACATCATCCGATTTGCCATTTTGGTAAAATGCATGATGATAGGATGTTGTTTAAACCCCCTTCAATTAAGGATTATAAAGATTCTCATCAATTTTCATTCAAAATTCAGGTATAGTTCTCGACCTCAGAGTCCTGGACGTCAAGCATGCTGGTAAGCGTTTTGAGGGAGTTTATGATCCGGCCTGTATTAATCTTAAGGCATCCTTTAGAAGAGAGGAAGAGTAACCGATTCTATTCCTCACCTTCAAGACGTCTCAAAGTTTCATCATATTCAGGAAACCCAACCACAGCCTGCAACTCGGTAAAATCAAGTATCCGTTCAGGTTGTTTCCCTTTACGTATATCATGCAAGGCTTCACGCATGGCATAAACCGCCGAAGACAATAGCGTTAACGGATACGCAGCAATTTTGTACCCAATCTCCTTAAGTGACTCAGGCGGCAATACCGGCGTTTTCCCGTATTCAACCATATTCGCCATCTGGCAGCCTCCAACCTCAACGCAAATCCTATGCATTTCTTGTTCTGAAACAGGGGACTCGATAAAGATAATATCAGCCCCCGTCTCGACAAAGAGTTTTGCTCTTTCAATCGCTTCAGAAAGTCCATGCGTATCCCCTGCATCGGTGCGTGCGACAACCACAACATCCTCTCCTCGATCACGCGCTTCATCCCGTGCCTCGATAACGGCACGCAGTCGCATGAGAGCTTCTTCTCGCTCAACCACTTCTTTGCCTATGGTATGACCGCAGCGCTTTGGACTGCGCTGGTCCTCAATCATAATACCGGCAAATCCGGCCCGGATATACCCATGAACGGTACGCTTGACGTTTACCGTATTACCGTAGCCGGTATCCCCGTCTCCAATCACCGGAATATCAACCGAGGAGCAGATATTACGACCTTGATCCAACATTTCGGCATAGGAGATAAGCCCCGTATCCGGTAATCCCAGGCGTGCGGCTGAAACCGCAAAACCGCTCATAAAGGTCAGAGAATAACCGCACTGCTGAATCAGCTTTGCGCTAATGCCGTCATAACAGCAAGGCATGATTATAAATTCGGGAGCTTCTAACAATTGCCTGAGTCTGGCCGCTCCGTGTGATCGACCGGTCACTGGTTAAACCTCCTTTTTACTGTCTGTTCCATCAATTCTTGATGAAAGAGATTTCATCGCCAATATATATTCCGGATCAGCAATCACTCAATACACCAATTTCCCTTTCAATACAACAAAATACAAATATCTTAAAAAAATTATACGGTTATAGCGAAACGGAAGAATAGGGAAAGTTGTCAGCAGTTCCAAAAAATGGTTAATGGCTCGAAACCTTTAATCGTAATCTCATTCACCCATGTCCACATATTGTTTTTTCAAGTAATTTTAAAATAATTTTACATGGACCCTATCAAGACCATTTTTCTTATCCTGGTATGTTTTTATGATTTTCTTTTCTTGTATTGACTCCAAATATGTAAAAAATTACATAGATTTTATGTATTTTATCATATAATTTCAAATAGTTTCCCCTAAATTAATCCCGCTTTACTTGCCATACAATTTACATAACTGTTTAATATCTATGTTATTATTATTATTCAACTGTAATAATTTTGATGACAATTGTCCAAAAATGAAGAATATTAAAGCAAAATTAGCTGAATTACTTGAATTATTAAAATGGAAAGACGAACAATCTTGGGATGAAAACCTATACGCTTTAAAACAAAAAGACTATTATAAAGCGCTGGAAAAATATTGTGATGATTGTGATAATTTTTCTCCTGCCCCTGAATTTATTTAACTGAAAGCAACACCTAACCTCCTTTTTGACAGACAACAAAAGAGATGCCCGGATAGAGGCAAATCTTTTTTCGAGGATTTTCCCTTTTGATTTTTTATGGATTTTGAGATATATGTAATACGACTGAATTGACGTTGGTTTGGTCTTTTGCTTTTTTGGGGACACTTCACGAAAAGGCTTTACACAATTAGCGGAAGAAAAAACCGTCTATGATGCGAGTCTTTCAGGAAAAATGCTTTTCCCCATGCTCAGTGACAATTTAAAATCAAAAGATAACCGGTTTTGATTTCATTAAGTTGAGTTAAAAGGAGGAAGACATGAAACGATCTTTGGCAGCGCTATGCTGTATCACTCTGATTATCACTTTTTCTTGGGGTGTCGCAATGGGTGGAGAAAAAATTTTAAAAATGTCCACAACAACGAGCACTCAAGCTTCAGGGCTTCTCGATGTCCTGTTGCCGGAACTGGAAAAGGACACGGGGATTAAGGTTAAGGTTATTGCCAAGGGAACCGGAGCGGCCATTCGAGACGGTATGGATGGTAATGTGGATATTATCTTTGTCCATGCCAAGGTCAGAGAGAAAAAGTTTATTCAGGAAGGTTACGGCACAAAACGATATGCGGTCATGCACAATGATTTTGTCATTTTGGGCCCGTCAAATGATCCAGCGGGGATAAAAGGTTTGATCAGTGCCGCCGAGGCGCTGAGAAAAATCGCCGCCGTCAAGTCAGTTTTTATATCACGCGGTGACGACAGCGGCACCCATACCAAGGAACAAACTCTCTGGAAAGCAACCGGAATACCTATTGAGAAAAAAACAAATAAAATCATAAAAAAAGGAAAAAAAAGCGAAATCACGTTTGTCCATCCTGCGGGATCGGACGAATGGTATCTGTCCATTGGACAGGGTATGGGAAAAACCCTGACCGTTGCTGATGAAAAGAAGGCTTATACCTTGGCAGACAGGGGAACGTTTATAAAATACAAGTATGGTCGGGATATTCCCATCGAATTGAATGTTCTCTGTGAAGGAGATCCAATCTTGGCCAATCCCTACGGGGTTATCCCGATCAACCCCAAAATACATTCCCATGTGAATTACGAACTGGCCCATGCGTTTGCCCAATGGCTGGTATCCGAAAAGGGTCAGTCGGTGATTGCCAACTACCGCCTTATTGGCAAACAGCTGTTTTACCCGGATGCCATTAAATAATCGGCATCTTAAATGAGGAATCGGGAAGTTTTTTCGATTCAAAAGCTCCATGAATAATCAGCGACTCCATCATACAAACTCATACATAAGGGCTCGTAAAGAAAGAACAGAAAATATGGCTTTAAATAAATAGGGTGTATGACTCCTCGCTTAACGCGTTTTAATTAGGAACTCAAAATACCGCTGTTCTATCTTAACGATCCCTAATATATTCAAACAGTGTATGATTTCGCTGCTGATCATTCATTACGCTATTTACAAAGCTTTATAAGAAAAACACCCCGACTGCTGAGATTAAATACTATGGATCTTTTGTTTGACAGTTTTATTTCGGCGCTTTTTCTTATCTTCTCTTTTGATGCCGAAATGATCTTCATCGTAGGAGTGTCTCTAAAGGTGAGCATAGCGTCGACGCTAATCGCCGGAATTGTCGGTGTGCCGGCAGGATTTACTATCGCCTTTGAAGCGTTTCCCGGCAAGCGAATGCTGATTACGGTTCTGAACACGTTGTTGGCTTTGCCCACGGTCGTTATTGGCCTTTTTGTCTACACATTCATTTCCCGGAGAGGCATATTCGGGCCTTTTGATTTACTCTACACCCAAAAAGCAATTATTATTGGCCAAGTGATTCTGATTATTCCGATTGTCACGGTGTTTACCATTGCGGCCATCAACCGTATCGATGAGCGCTATCGCAAGACCGCCATGACGCTGGGTGCGAACCGGATTCAAACCGCATGGATCATCTTCCGGGAAGCCCGCTTCGGAATTATTGCAGCGATCATCGCGGCTTTCGGTCGGGTAATTTCAGAAGTTGGAATCAGCATGATGCTCGGTGGAAATATCAAAGGATTTACCCGAACCATGACTACGGCGATGGCCTTGGAATATGACAAGGGGGCATTCATCCTTTCCATTGCGTTAGGAATCGTATTACTGGGAATCAGCTTTGGTATGAATATGCTATTTCACTTTTTTCAAGGAAGAAGCCGACTATGACGGTTTATGAGTTAAACCAGCTTACGAAAATCTATGACGGAAGAACCGTTTTAGACATCCCGAATTTGAAGATCCAAGAAAATCGTATCTATTCCCTATTGGGACCTAACGGAGCAGGTAAAACAACCCTATTGAATATCCTCGCCTTTTTGGAGCCACCATCCGGCGGAAATATCTACTACCGTTCCAAGCCGGTCCGATTTATTGAATCGGAACTACAGGCCCTGCGCCGGGACGTAATAATGGTTGATCAATTTCCGATCTTGTTTACAACCACGGTATTGAAAAATTTAGAATTTGGCCTCAAAGTCAGAAAAATTTCTAAACGTAAAAGGACTCGTATGATCCAAGAGGCTTTGGATTTGGTTGGAATGCGCGATTTTGCGTTGGCTCAGGCCCATAAACTTTCCGGAGGTGAAACCCAGCGGGTGGCTTTAGCCAGGGCATTAGCGCTATCCCCCCAGATTTTTTTGTGCGATGAGCCGACATCCAGTGTAGATGTTGAGAACCAGGCGATCATTCTAAATATTCTTAAACGAATCAACCAAACAAAGCGAATGACCATCGTGTTTACGACTCATGATCGCACACAGGCCGGGACCATTGCAGATCAAACCCTGGTTCTGGATCAGGGCAGACTCATTGAGGCCGATTACGAGAATATCTTTTCAGCGGTTCTGGATCTTAACAGCCTTGGAGAGGCAAGATGCGTTATCCACCCGAATATATCATTGCTTATGGCCTCACAGAAAATAAACACTGCCACAGACAAAGTCAGGGTTCTTATCGATCCAAACCAGATCCATCCCTTCAGAAAAGCCGGGAAGCAATTTCCGGTTAATGTATTACACGGCATAGTATGTCAAGTGATGGATGAAAATTTAAAGATTCGGGTTGTTGTAGACTCAGGAGTTCGGTTAACTCTATTGATGACTGAAAAAACTTACCGTCATAACCAAATATTCGTCGGCGATACGATAAAGTATTACATTCCACCCAAAGCTATTCAAGCCATCGAATAAACATATCTATGGTTTGCCCTCCGTTTCACAGGGTTTGCTCTTTTCATTTTTATAGTATATGTAATGCATGAGATTCTGTTTCAGGTTGAGCTCATGAGAAGGTAGCTTTGATTTCCATCTGCGGGATCCAACCTCTATATCTTGGACAAATCCACCTTTCGCTCAAGGTTTGGCTATGGGGTGCTTGGTTGTATTGGTAATTTCTATCTGTTTTGCAGGGTTATTATATTTTATTGCAGCTAAAAGAGATTCAAATAAAACCTTTTGGGCAATAATGGGTTTTTTCTTCGGTCCTTTTGCAATTCCTTTTGTGTTTTTTTCTAAAAAGTCCGATCCAATAAATACAGTTTAGGTAAACAACATAAAACCCTTAATGATCGTAAACAAAATGGGAGAACTATTTTATAAAAGGGACATGAAGTTAGGACAACATATGATTTGGTTTACGATTAATTAGCGTATCAGAAATTACCTAATACCCCCGCTCTTGATCTAATGCCAATGTATTAGAAATCTCGGCCTAAAAAATACGAATAAAATGGTACTGTTTGTTCATTGACGGGTTTATTATATTTTTACCTAAAACCTGCAATTAAGCTTATATAATATATTTACAATTAATTGTAAC
>CAZBOB010000170.1:0-4663 GCA_964492995.1 uncultured Desulfobacteraceae bacterium
ATATGGAGGTGCTGCTATGGCCGGTTGAAAATGCATCGTAAGGACTTTCACTCATGCGGGTAAACCCGCATATTCCGTCAAGTTGGCGAAGCGTGTGGAATTGCTCTCTGCGTCCCGTAAGGATTTTGTGAGCATAGGACTGATGTCCCACGTCCCAGATGATTTTATCGGCAGGAGCAGTAAATACGTAGTGAATGGCAATGGCCAGTTCAACGGTACCGAGACTCGGTGCCAGATGGCCACCGGTTTTTGATACCACTTCAATAATAACTTTGCGAATCTCAGAGGCTAAAATCGGCAGTTCAGATCTTGACAGTGCTTTTAAATCTGCCGGGGAATTAATTTTTTCAAGAAAGCTCAAGGGTTATGTACTCCTTCATCCAGTATCTTGTAAACTTATTTTTTTCTATCAATAATATAATGTGCGATAGCGCGAAGCGGATCAGATTTGTTATCAAAATAATCGAGTGCTTGCAAGGCGTTGTTGACCAAATTTTTTGCAAATTCCTTTGATTTTTCAATTCCCAATATAGAAGGGTAGGTGCTTTTCTCACGAACTTGATCGGTGCCGACGTCTTTGCCCATCACAGCCGGATCACCTTCAACATTAAGGATGTCATCGATGACCTGAAAGGCAAGTCCTATATTTTTTGCATAAATATCGAGCTGTTCGATCTGCTCAAAGCTCCCGTTTCCCAAAATAGCCCCGGTAATTATTGAGGCTTCAATAAGAGCACCCGTCTTTAAAGCGTGCATTTGTTCCAAATCTTCCAAACCGAGCGGGTTACCTTCGGAGGCAATATCTTTTATCTGTCCTTCAATCATTCCTTTATATCCTGCTGCTTTTGCAATTATATTTATTACCCGGAGCCATTTTAAGGCGTTATTTATATTGTTGGGCTCGATTGATGAAAGGATTTCAAAAGCCAGCGTCAGCAGGGCATCACCTGTCAGAATTGCTGTGGCTTCATCAAATGCAATATGACACGTTGGCTTGCCCCTTCGCAGATCGTCGTTGTCCATTGCAGGAAGATCATCATGAATTAAAGAGTAAGTATGAATCATTTCAAGGGCGCAGGCAAGCATTATAACATCTTCAGCCTGACCACCAACAGCCCGGGAAGCAGCCATGCAAAGAATCGGTCTTATGCGTTTTCCTTCGGCCATGAGAGAATGCCTCATTGCGCTGACTACCACGCTGTAATTAGGCGTCTGGTCTATTATTTTATCAATTGCCCGGTCTATCTGTTTTCGTTTAGAAAGAAGATATGAATTCAAATCAAAACTATGCATCTTCCGATTCACTTTCAGAGGTAAATGGTTTTTCAAATAGATTCCCGGTTTGGTCTTTTAGTAAAATGGTAATTCTTTTTTCTGTCTCATCTAGCTTTTCGGAACAGAACTTTGAGAGTTTAACCCCTTCTTCGAACTTTTTGACAGCATCTTCAAGCGGCTGATCTCCGGATTCAAGCTGCTGAACGATCAGTTCAAGTTTTTTCATCGCTTTTTCAAATGTCTGCTTTGCCATAATATTACTTCCTTTTTACTCTGCAAATTAATGAGCCTTTGGCGACCATAACTTCAAGATCCTGACCAATGTCTACCTGCCGTGGGTTTCGGACAATAACAGCCTCTGGAATAGTTCTGGTGATACTGTACCCTCTATCCAGAATAGCATTGGGGCTTAGAGCATTTAACCTTGCATCAAGTTCTCGAAGCAAGAATTGTTTTTTATTTAATATTATTCTTATATAAGTAAACAGATTATTACAGTTTTGATCAAGCTGCTCATTAGCTTTTTTTATATAAATTAATGGATTGTGCGAGTTAAGTTTGTCAAACCGCCATTCAAGCCGTTCATGCTGTTGAATGATATTTTTTTTAAATGTCCGGATAAGTCGTGAAAGCAGATCATCTGTTCTGAGTCTCAAATCTCCTATTCTTTTATTCGGATCTACCAGCCGATTTGACATTGCTTTTACAAGAATTTGAAGATTTTCAATATATCGTGAAATCCTAATTGTTAAGGTATTTGTAAGTTCAGCCTTTTTTTTAAACAGATCAAACTTAAGCGGAACTACCAATTCGGCTGCGGCCGACGGTGTTGGCGCCCGGAGGTCGGCAACAAAATCCGCTATGCTAAAATCGGTTTCGTGACCTACGGCCGAAATTATTGGAATCTTGGATGCAAAAATAGCCTTGGCAACATCTTCAGAATTAAAAGCATGAAAATCTTCCAGAGAACCGCCGCCTCTCGCAAGGATCACAACATCCGAATCAGACCGATCATTTATCGTCTCAAGTCCCGACACAATCTCCATTTCAGATCCGTCACCTTGCACTTTGACCGGAATGATTTCAATATGAATGTTTGGAAACCGTCTGTTAATGATTTTTAGAATGTCATGAACCACAGCACCGGTAGGCGAGGTTATTATGCTGATTTTGCGTGGTAAAAAGGGCAGGGGCTTTTTATGTTTTTCATCAAAGAGCCCTTCGGCTGTAAGTCGTTCCTTTAGTTGTTCAAAAGCCAGCTGTATTGCTCCTCTACCTTCGGGTTCGAGATATTCTAATATTATCTGATAGTTGCCCCTTGGTTCATAAACACTTACCCTGCCAATTCCGGTTACACTCATGCCATTTTCGGGCATAAATCTTAAATTTCGGTTCTGTCCACGAAACATTACCGCGTTTATTTGGGCTTTTTTATCTTTTAATGTAAAATAAAAATGCCCTGAAGTTGGAATTCTTAAATTGGATATTTCTCCGCATATCCAGATAAATGGAAAGCTATCTTCAAGTAATACTTTAATTTTTGCTGTAAGTTCGGAAACGGTGTAAATATGTCGTTTATCCATAAAGGATGATTCCGAGTATTGGATACCGGGGTGTGAGTTCATTAAGATTAAGGTCTCAAGATAGAAAAAAGTAAGCGTTCACGATTTAGAGGTTCAGGGTTAACTGTAAGTCTCGTAACCGTTGAATGTTAAAGGCCGAACCCGTGAGCAATTACAATAAAAAGATTATCACAGTTGGAAATCCCATTCAACCAAAACCTGAACAAGCCCGCAATTCTAATTTTGACATATTCTATGCACAATATTTAGATAACCATAAACGATGAAATCTAAACCCGTGAACGCTTACAAATAACTTTATTGACGTCCGATAAGGTATATTATGTAAACTTATTGGTTAGAATGTATATTTAAAAAATCCCGCAGGGCCGGAACGATAAAAATATTTTCATGGGGCAGTTTGCTTAGACAAGCTGCGAGGATTTCATTTTTATCTTTGAAAGGCAACTGGTTTTCTATGATAAGAATATTTTTTCCTTTAACCTTACAGATCCCGCTTTTAGCCTTAATTCCGGTACTGCGAAGATTTTGCTCTGATACAGTGACGCCGAGTTTTTCAGCAAGTTCTTTCAAATCTTGATATGTTTGCTCGGGTTTCATGATAATCAGCGTTCTATTTTACCGTGAATGGCCTTAAATTGAGTTTCTTTCCAGCCTAATTACTGTGATCATATCCAAGATTTAGAAATCTCACCTGAATCTTGTACGAGTCGGAGGCTTTCATATGCCCCGATAGCGGGATTTCCGCTTCGCTCCAACAAGGCACTTTTATAAAAATTCTCATCAATTTTCATGCAAAATTCAGGTCTCAAATTATGACCGTTTAAACTATAACTCAACTCGTTGACGATATTTGACAATAAAATAAAAAGCGATTTAATCTTGCAAAACCAGTTTTCTGTGTTATATATGAAATCCATCTTTAATGAAAGATAATTTCATTAAACATTGTTTGGTAACAGATAACGGAGATTGGGGCTAAATTATTATATGAACGCCTGACCCCTGATGTCCGGAAACTGATATACAGGAGGACGTAATGCAATCAATTCCGCTTAAAAGGACACGGACCCAAATTCAAGTTAACGAATTCATACGAAGTGTCTATAACTGGATGGCCATCGGCCTTGGAATCACAGGTTTTGTGGCATATTTTGTATCAAACAGCGAAACCATGATGAGATTGATCTTTGGAAATCAAATAATATTTTTTGGTTTGATAATCGGTGAACTTGCCCTTGTTTTCAGCATCAGTGCAAGGGTCCAAAAAATGCAGGCGTCGACCGCAACCTCTTTGTTTATTTTGTATGCTGCTTTAAACGGGGCGACAATTTCTGCAATATTCCTTATTTATACAAGATCTTCGATCACATCAACATTTTTTATCTGTGCCGCTACTTTTATTGCATCCAGTATTTACGGTATGGTAACAAAACGTGATCTGACCGCAATGGGTCAGTTCATGTTTATGGGACTTATCGGCATTGTTATTGCATCGGTTGTCAACCTATTTATACGCAGTTCGGGAATGAGCCTGATTGTCAGTTATATAGGTGTGATCGTTTTTGTGGGGCTGACAGCATATGACACCCAGAAGCTCAGGACAATGGCGCTTTCACAGCCAGACGGGCTTGACGGCGGAACCATAAGAAAAGGTGCGATTTTAGGTGCTTTAACATTGTATTTAGATTTTATAAACCTGTTCCTTATGTTGCTCAGAATATTAGGGAGTAGGGATTGATTTTTGTAACATTTGCGGTTAAATAAAACCACGGATGAACACGAATATACACGAATTTAAAAAT
>CAZBOB010000170.1:4763-6419 GCA_964492995.1 uncultured Desulfobacteraceae bacterium
TGAACACGAATATACACGAATTTAAAAATAATAACATACCATAAAATTTAAACATACAAGGCATTTTTTTAGGGTGTCCATTTGTGTTTATTTGCGTCCATTTGCGGTTAAATAAAACCACGGATGAACACGAATATACACGAATTTAAAAATAATAACATACCATAAAATTTAAACATTACTTTCCGAGGCTTTTCTTTACAATATTAGCGAGCTGCTTGCAGTACTTGCGGGTTTCATTAACGGATGGCCCTTCTACCATGACCCTGCAAATTTGCTGTGTTCCGGAGTAACGAACAACCACCCTACCCTTTTTTCCCAGCACAGTTTCAACTGATTTTATTGCATCTTTAATGTCCGGAACATTTTTGAGGTCCGGTTTGCTCGCAACATCTACGTTTATGAGGACCTGTGGAAATACCGTCATTATTTTACACAGCTCGGACAGCGGTTTTGATTCCTCCTTCATGGCTTCAATTATTCTTAAGGCGGCAAGAATACCATCTCCGGTTGTGTGGTAATTTAAGAAAATCATGTGGCCGGAATCCTCTCCCCCCAGAACAGCCCCTGAAGAAACCATTTTTTCCATAACATAACGATCGCCAACCTTTGTCGTCAAATGTTTTATACCCATTTCTTTTAAGGCCTGCCCAAGCCCCATGTTGCTCATGAGCGTGCTGACCACCTGATTGCCTTTAAGAAGCCCTTTTTGTTTCATGAACTTTGCACAAACCGCCAGTATCTGGTCACCTGTTGCAACAGTCCCTTTTTCATCAATAGCAATAAGCCTGTCGCCGTCTCCATCAAAGGCAAAGCCGATATCGGCTCCATTTTTTATAACACTTTTTTTCAGGTTCTCAGGATGTTGGGATCCACAGTTATCATTAATATTCTTACCGTCAGGGTTACTATAAAGTGTTTTAACTTTTGCGCCAAGATCGGTAAAAATTGCCGGTGCAACTTCAAATGTTGCACCGTTTGAACAATCGATGACGATCTTTAAGTCTTTGAAATAATAATTCTCCGAAACGGTTCGTTTCAGAAAATTTCCGTAAGTGCGGCCGGCATCAGCGATTTCATAAACACGGCCGGTATCCTGCACCGATTTTAGCGATGAAGCAATACTCTTATTAAATATAAGCTGTTCAATTTCATCTTCTTCTTCATCGGAAAGCTTATAACCGTTATTTTTAAAGATTTTTATTCCGTTGTCATAATAAGGATTGTGTGATGCAGAAATCACAATGCCGGCATTTGCACCGGTTGAGGACGTCATAAAAGCCACACCGGGAGTCGGAAGAATCCCTGCAAGATATGCATTGATACCCATGGAGCAGATCCCGGAGACCAGAGCATGTTCCAACATATCCCCGGAAATACGGGTATCCTTACCGATGACAATTTTTGATTGCTTAAAATCTTCTTTGAAAATCGCGGCAACAGCTCTTCCGATAGTTACGGCCATTTCAGGTGTCATCGGATATTGGTTGGCAACACCCCTTATTCCATCTGTACCGAAAAGCTTTCCCATTATCCAATTCTTTTATAAAACTAATATATTATATTGTAATTATTGTATATTTCTAAAAACTTTTTTATTGCCACTAAGACACCAAGGCACGAAGAAAGATTAATAAATTTATCCTTTGTGTCTTT
>CAZBOB010000170.1:6519-7913 GCA_964492995.1 uncultured Desulfobacteraceae bacterium
TTTTTGAGTTAATAAATTATGAATACAGGACGTTAGGAAAATGACGGTATGATCTTAAGTGATTCAGCAGTTATGGAGTCAACAATTCCTTGAAGCCAACCGGTACCGGCATTTTTATCTTCAATTGATAGTCCTTTTATCACTGAAATGTAATCTTTGCCTGATGTTTTGATGCCAATATCGATCTTTTCCAGAAAAATATCTCTCAAACTCGTCTTTTCTTCTGTATTCCGCTGATATTTAAAATTTTCTTCCAGTTCAGTCCATCTCTTATAAAGTTCCTTTTTCTGCTGTAGAACGAGGCGAGATTCATTCTCTTTTGTATGGTATTGATAGGCTCTTACAGAATCAGACATCTTTTGGGTTAGCGCTTTAAATCTATGTATTCTTTCAGCAATTGCCATGTCGAGCTTTTCTTTTAGGCCATAAAAAAGAGGTTCTGGGAAATCATCTGATAAAAACTTCGAGCGTACATGAGTATACCAGTGCTCGAGAGCAATCAGGTTTGCAATATAAATAATGTTATTAACCGTTATCCGTTTAATGTTATAATATGTTCCAGGCATAAACGGAATATTTCCACTTTTTCCCATGCCTTCAAAAAGCAGGCGTTCAGGCCTTAATTCGTCCTTTCGAAATATTGAACCGGCTGCTATGACAGTGCCGAATTCCAGGCGGCACGGACCCACAAGACCACCCTGCCCTCCCAGGAATATCGGGCGCTGATTCAGCATAACCCCCCTGGGCACATCGCCAATTAGAGACGGTGTAGCCTTGTCTTGATTGGGTGTATAGTTAAAATGAATATAAGAACTTCCAACTTCACTGTGGTTTTTTCGGCTTGTACCGCCGGACATTAAGCAGTCACAAAAATTGATCAAACTTCCCAGAGTCACATAAGGGAAAAGAATGGTTTGTTTCAGCCCGACTGTGTGGGCACCGCTTGATTCTTCTTCAAGTATTGTTCCCTCCCGGACATTGGAACCTGAACCCATACTCGATTTCTTCAGAAAAACGGCATTCCTGAAAAAGCCCGCTTTAAGCTCAACCTGAGATCCAACCTGACAGTTTTCAATGGTGACAGGACCTTCATACCCCAGCTTCGAGCCTTGGAGTATCAGGATTGATCGACCAAAGATTTTACAGCCGGAATAAATCACTACCCCATCGCCTGAAATTCTGTCCGTATTCACTTCAGGGCCAATTTCAACACCTTGAGGGTTGGGGATCTTAACACCTTTTTTCAGCAGCTTCTCGATTTTTGATGTACTCTGATTTCCCATATTAAACCTCTTTATTCAGGTTTCTTTAATAAACCTAAATGGAGCGTTTCAAATTATAACACGATATTACAAAGATGATAAACTGTAAACATTTTATCATATTATATGATT
>CAZBOB010000171.1:0-7805 GCA_964492995.1 uncultured Desulfobacteraceae bacterium
GCTCGTGCACCAAATTTTGCTCCCAAAATTATCAATTGCAGATTTTAGGTTAAAGCTTAAAGATAGCCCGTGCTTTATTGCCAGAACGTCAACCCAGCGTCAAAAAGCTCAGGTTACATATATCGCATAATGTCCAGAAAAAATCAAAAAAGGTAAATCCTGATAAAAATGTTTAATTTTTTAGTCTGTGTTGAGCCTTTGATTAGATGATCTTCTTTTATTCCTTTTTTTCATACTTGGAATCCATCTACTTACTTCTTTACAATAATTTTTATATGAATCTCCAAATTCATTTAATAATTTTGGTTCTTCATAAAATATAACGAATAAATTACAGATTATTGTCAATAATAATAAATATATAAGTATTTCTATTGATGAAAAGATTAATACCTCTCCCAATATAAAAAGAAACAAACCAAAATACATTGGATTCCTAAGATATTTATAAAATCCTTTCACCACTAATTCCTTTGGTGGATCAAACGGCGCGGGCGTACCTTTTCCTTGGATGATAAAATCTTTTACACAATATAATGATATATATGCTCCAATAATTAAAGGAATGAATCCTGAATATCTAATTATCCCTAATTCAAAAGACAATTTTTCATAATTAATAGACGACAAATACAATGGAATTATTACCACAACAGTCCCAACAAATACGAAACCGATAATGCTTGTCCTAATGATTAGCTTTTTTCTTTCACCATCTAACATAACCGTCATAACTACATGTGAAAACTTTTTGTTTGCCAGAATCCATCAGTCTTCAACCTGGGAAACGGATAGGCCATACTCGTTTTTGAGCCAAGTGGCATAATGCTGTTCCAAAAAGAATTGCCCCGGATATTTCAAGCCCCTAAGGTGTTCATTTGTAAGGCATTTAAGGACGCAGCCGTAGTACGCTACTGCAAGTCCTTAATAACGCGACAAATGGGTGCCTGAGGGAGCGCCCGGAGGGTGAAATTTTTTCAGCTTTTGTGTATTACCGTATGGGATACAAGTTGCCTCCTCCGAATTTTTTGCATTTTATGTCCAAAGTCTATAAATTAATTCACTTTTTAATTGTTGATGATAAAATTTCATGAAGTATTCGGGCTGAATGTTTCGATAAATTCAAAGGATGGTTCAATAAAGTTTTCGGTGATTGATCCCTGAGCGATCAAATCCATAATGGACAGCAAGAGAAACGGCTTGTGAGGGGCGCGGTGTGAGGTATAAACAGGATATCTATTACGATTTTTATCAGTCCTTAGATTTGCCAATTTGTGAAGGTAATTTTTTAGCATCATTGCATTTTGTCAGGAGTGAAGACTTATGACGTTTAATTCGAAGACTATTTAACTGTTACGCGATCCCTATGTTTTTCCTTAAAACACAATCCGTTGAGTGTGAAGAATTAAGATCTGCCTCGTTGTCTTGACTTTTAAAACTGTAAAGAATGAAAACCTGACCCAGTTGTTTTTTACAATAACAGTTCTGCTGATTTTCCAACCTTTCAAAAAGATTGCTCCGGTCTCCAATAATTAATAATTAAGATGCGATCCAGATGATCTTTTAATCAAGGATCAAGGTTTGACCCCAGGCCCCCATTTGCCATTGGAATTTATTTCTTTTTACCGGCCCTCATCTTTTTTCCCAGTTCCCTAATTTCCACCAAGTCTTTTTTCATTTTGGCAAATCCGTACCATGTTGAATAGTCATAGTTTATGTGAAAGGCGCCCTGAAAAGTTTTCATCCGGTGATCCATAAACATTTCATAAAGGATTTCCTCGACATTTGTGTTTACTTCATAAAAGGTCAAAAGATCCGGATATGCCGCATAATCTTTTCTCTTTCTAATAATCCCGTCCTGGTATAGGCCCGCAACAATTTCAATCGCCTCAGCGAAAAGCTTATCTGCCTCTTTGACCATTAAGTCGGCATTTTTCATGTTTTCATTTACAAAATTGGGGCAATGACACTGAGTGCATATATCTGTAAAGCGTTTCCGTTCTGCCTGAAATTCTTTCTCTGTAAGACGGGCTATCTTGCCTGCCTTTACCACATTCAACCTGCCCGTTGGATTTCCCTTCGGATCAAGGACTCCTAAGCCTTTGAGAATGGTGGTTCGATAACCCATCCATTGGGAATCGACTTCCGGGAGGCGCACGGCAAGAAATCCCCATGCCGAAAACACCCGATGGTCGCCATCAGGCATATGGCAACTCTGACATCTGGGTGCACGGTCCTTATTTTCAGGATCTATAGTCCGGTTCATTAAATAGGTAACACCATGTTTTGAACCGGAATACATCTCCCACTGTGCGTGATCGAATCCCATATGACAGGTCATACAAGCCTCGGGTTCGGCGGCCTCTGCTTTTGAAAAGGCATGGCGGGTGTGGCAGTTCTGACAGTCCATTCCGAAGCGATAGTACTTTCGGCCTTCATTTTCGCGGGCCTTGTCATTCTTCAGTCCCAAAGTATGGCATCCCCCGCACCCTTTCTGGCCCTCAATAAATGACTTGGGCTGTTTGTGAGTGTAAGGCATTGCCTCCAAAGCAATAAGACCCAAAGCGTGTTTGCCGGAAAGATATTGTTCAGCTTGTTCTTCATGGCATTCCTGACATGTCTCTATTGTAGGAAGCTGTACATTTTCTACGTCTGTAGCACTTTTATGGTCAGCCCCGTGGCAATTGTTACATGTCAGCTCCCCGGCCATGAGACTACGATTGAAATCCTTAACCTGCTCGGGTGATATTTTAATGTGGCATTCTTCACATTTGGATGATTTGCCAAATGAACCGGGAACTCCCAAAAACATATAACACGTAAGGCAAAGTCCACAGACAAATGAAATTTTCTTGAACATTTTGCACCCCCTATTCAAGAGCATGAAATTTATTTATAAACGGTTACCACTTACCGTTACCTACCCGATATGGATAAAGAGTCTGTTCTTTGGGGACCACTTTGTGGGTTACACATCACCACATTTTCATATTCCCAAATTTAATTTTACCGCTATATTTCAAACGGGCAATCTTTACCCTAACGTTTCAAATGCAAATGGTGTCAAATCTTGGATTGTGAATAGGCGCACTCCGTGGAAAAATCAAACGAAATTAAAATCAAGATAACCAACTGATAGATTTAACAAAATACATCGTCAATCATTTATTGTTCACTATTCAAAATTTGACACCGGGCTCCCCTTTGGGCAACAGCCCTTCAAGCTTTGACACTATTCATTGAAAGTTATTGTTCTTTAGGGGTCTCTGATACTTCTTCGGAAACACCAGTCTTCTCAGTCTTTCCAACCTCTTCAGCTTTCTCGGCTGCCTGTATCTCGAACTCAACTTTACCCAAAATATCTCCGCTTTCAGAAACTATCTCCACATGTCCATTACCTAATCCCATATTAAGCTTTTTAGAACTCCATGTACGCCAAGATATTGATTTTATAGGCAGTTTAACTCTCGCAATTTCATCATTCCCAAAATACCAAACATGATTAACATAAGTAGTATCTTCAGCTCCGCCAATTTTGGTAAAACAGTATATTTTGTCCAAATCATCAGGGAATACAGTTCCAACACCAGAGGGCTGCCGATCCTCAACAGCGGCACAAATATGGATTTCTTCCAAAACCAATGCAGGTTGTTCCTGTGCTAAAGCTGAAGTTGTATCTTCCATTTGCTCTTTGGCAGAGTCTTCTTGGGCGAAACAGACACCTGATAGAATCAGGGTACTCAACAATACAAGTAATGTTTTTTTTAACATATTACCCTCCTTTTATATTTTTTATCGGATCTAATTTTCTGAAAATGTTATTATCGGGCTCCTATTATGTCGTTCTTTCTCTTTATTATCTTCTTTTTTAATAAGCTATATCCTTTCTCTTCTAATAATCGGTGTAATATTTCAGAACATGGACCAGACAAACGTGTTGGTTGAACTCCGAGTAATGGAATATTAGGTGTGTCTTTTAATGTCCCTTTCAAATTCCCATTTCTGGCATTATCTTTACTGTAAGAAAGATCTTTGTCAGATTTTAGTCCATTCCAGGCGTTTTTCTGGAAAGCGACGGCAACACCATTATGCGATAAAAACTTTTTGGCACATTCAATTACTCTGAGACTTTCTTCCTTTTCAAGTTCCTTCATGGCTTTGGAACCGATAAGCTTTTGAACCCCGGTTACCCCTGACCATTTGCCACTTGGAGCACTTGGCATGGATATAAAAACACAAAGTCCGATTTGAAAAGGAGAGTTATAGTCTATATTCAATAATTGTTTTTTTCGTTGTTCATTTAATTCTGCGACAGATAGGTTTCCATCACATTTAAATTTAACAACACCTGCCGGCTTTAAAATGTGTTTCCAGAAACGATGCTCTTTTTTATTCCCTTCAAAAGAAAAAAACATCCCCTCTTTTACCGAATGGCTGGCGGGGTTTCCCAAAACAAGCAAAAGGGGAGTGCGGCGATCATCAGGTTTAGAAGGGATAAGCTGCTCGGATTGATATTTTAGCACATCTCCTTCTAATTCGAATATTTCGTTATTGTGCGGGTCAGATTCGAGGAAATCATTCCACTTTTTATTAAACCGTTCTCTTTGTATCGGACCAGCAAGAAGTTTTTTGAGGTCAATTTTACACAGGAGTTTTACCGAATCTTCTTGTTTATAAGAGAGTATGGACCCTGTCATAATAAAAGTCCTTTTTGATATTGGTTTAATATAATTTTACACCCATAAAGTTTTTAATGTGAATGTTTCATCCGTATCCTCAAAAAACGAATATGGAATTTAAATAATTAAGATCCAAACTTGGTATTCTCCTTCAGCATCTTTATTTTAATCAAGAATAAAGGTTTGACCCCGCCCAGTGGTAATTTTAAGAAATCATTTCCTGGCTTCAAAGGTTGGCGCATTCGGAGGTGATTTGCCTTTGAGGACCGTATGATAATACTGATATGTCAGAGGCGTGCCTTCTTTCAAGGCTTCACTCCTAACAACATTTCCAATGAAAACCGTGTGCGTCCCGAGATCGACTTGGTCAATGACTTCAGCTTCTAAAACAGATAGTGCATGCTCAGTGATTAAAGGGCAACCTGTAATGCCCTCTTGGAAGGATACTTTGGACAATTTGTCAAAATCCCGTCCTGATCTGAAACCAAATGGACCCAGAAAAGCCATAGGTGTGGATTCCTCTAAAACCGATGCTGAAAATACTTTGCTTTTAACAATGAGTTCATGAGTATAATTTTTTTTGTTAATTATGACCGCGATTCGAGGGGGTTCCGAAGTCACCTGTATAACGGTATTCACAACCTGACCATTCATTCGCTCCGCATCCTTAGATGTAACAATGTAAAGACCATAACTTAAGTCACGAAAAACACTGCGATCTATATTGGACTCCATTACGTTAAGCCTCCTCATATTGAAATGTTTTTGCCATATGCTTCAAACACTTTTGCCCGTGAAAAAATCTGGAATGAAATAGGTAGTCCTCTAACAACACAATAAAGCTGTAATTCTAAATGGACAGCCTCGGCAAAATTTCCTGCCAATCCTGCTTGAAGCTGAGCATTGACAGATAGACACAGCAATCCGGGTAAGATTCGTGAAGCGCCTTTAGATTTTCGAGATAATCGTATTGTTCTGCCTTTTCATCTTTCTCTTTGCCCACACTTTTGTATAGAAGATCGATGTTATTCGACATCCAAGCTTCAACCACCACAGCAATGTTAAAATCTTTTAGTTTGTCAACGTTTTCGTTTTTTCCGATAATCGGCTGGGTAACCGAATACTTCGCGCCGGCATTTATCTTTTGCTCCATTCGATTTAACTCAAAAGGCATTGGGTTATAAGGATTGAAGGCTGCACCTGTCATGAATTGATCTGGATATTTACGGTTAATGTATCGAATCAAATCAATGGAGGTTGCAACGCTCCGTTTACCGCCGATGCTTTCGGCGTCGAGCTTGGGCAACAGGGGTCCCCCGTCCCCTCTGACAACGAGAATATATTTCAAGTTTGCTTTAGCGGCTTTTTCCAACAACTCGTCAAGCTCGCTTTTTGTATGGAACGTATTCAAATTCATAACAACTTTTTCGGGATCCACTGAAAGATCTCTCAGATCGATGCTCTCCAGTGCACCCAACCGGGGTTGTCCCATGGGGTTGTCCGGTATGGATATTCCGAGCCCCGCATCTATAATTCTTCGATACCGCTCGGCAAATCTGTCCAGCAGCTTGTCAATCTGATCGTCGGACGATCTTTTCGGCGACAGCAATTCTACAAGATAGGGATAATTAAACATAAAAAGTCCTCTTCGTTAGTCTTTGCTTAAAATAAATCTCTCAACAACCCGGACCACTTGATATTGGCCAGCGTTTTCCAGAATGAAAGATATTATCAGAAATGCTGTCAAGAAGCAAATGCAAATGGGGGTTGGCCACTCTAAGTATCTGATAATTTATAAAAAGATCTCAAAAAATGGCCAATTTTTGATATTTCCGCTGCCGATAATTAGAATACCTTCTTCTCGTAACGACATGAGCCGATTTCCCATTTCATAGTGAAACATTGGTGGCTGAGTCTCATCGATACTAAGTTGGACCACAGGAATATCAGCAGTGGAAAACATGTGTTTCAGCACTGACTAAGTTCCATGATCAAGCCCCCAGCTTTCATCAAACCTTACCCAAGTCGGTTTGAGCAGCTCTTTAACACGTTGGGCGAGTTCGGGACTTCCGGGAGCAGGGTATTTTACTTGGTATAGTTCCTTTGGAAAACCGCTGAAATCGTGAATTGTTGGAGGCATAGGGTTTGAGGTCACCATAAAAAAGGGTATGTAATAATGAGCAGAAATAGAAAGTATGGCCTTGGGGCGTGGAATGGATTTACCTATAGAAGCCCATCCCTTGGTATAATTATTTTCAGACAATGCGTTCATTGGGTTACCATGCCCAATGAAAATTGCGGGCATTAAATTCGTCAATAAAATGCCTCCTTATTGTTAATGCTATCGTTTTATTGTTTTTGTTTTCGATGAATTTCATAGCCTTTATTCTTTCCGGCGCCTTCATTTTAATCAATGATCAAGGTCTGAGCCCATTCACTGAAGTTCACCACATGATCTCTAACCACACGGACTCAATGTTCGGATCAGTCCATTCAACCCTGTGTTTACGGTGGGCCGGGATATTTAGGTAGTCACCAGGTTTTAACTCAATGATGTTGTTGTCTCCTTCAAACAATAAAACGGCACGGCCTTTTAACAGAATTACCCATTCATTTTTATCCTGATCATACCAGAAATCTTTAGGAGAAGCATGTCCTTTTGATACGATCCGTTTCACTTCAAAGGTATCTGTTATCAAAATATCTTGGAATAATTCCTGGGGGATGCTGTGGGGAATGGATGAATAAATATTTTGGATATCTTTCATCGGCCTTTATCTTTCATAAATTTTAAATAGTTGTTGAGTAAAATCTTACAACAATCAAGTTTTCAATGTGAATATTTCATTCGTTTCCTCAAAAAACGAATAAGGAATTTAAATAATTGAGATGCAACCCTGGTGTTCTCAGGAAGCATCTTCATTTTAATCAATGATCAAGGTTTGACCACAGGCCCACACGCTACGGGTCCATTACAGCTTCTTATGTTCGGAATCTTCACGTGAATTCCGGGACATGGTGATTGGGCAAAGGCGAGGGCCGGAAGATTCGCAAACATCAGTACTGCAAACCATCCGGGAGAGAATAACGCTCGCCTATTTCACGATCAGATCATTCTTTACGGAT
>CAZBOB010000172.1:0-7778 GCA_964492995.1 uncultured Desulfobacteraceae bacterium
CATTCAAGTGCGAAATATTTTCCTTTGGATTTGACATAGCAGGTTGCATCCATCGGTCCAGGCCTTACGACTGTGGCAATGTCGAGCTTGGTTTCAAGATCCTATCCAAATCGTTGGAGCTTCGCCATACATGCATCTTTGATGGGCTTTACTCCACTTCCTTGACCTCTCTTTTTCCCGGACTGTTTATGAATCGTGAAGCTACCCGAACCAGGGGGCCACTCAATGGCAGCAATCGCCTGCTGGATCTGGCCATAGATTGTTTTCCATTCATCGCTTTTTGAAAAATCACCTTTATCAATCAACACCTCCATCTTCATAAATTTCATAACCGGATCCTTATGCTGAAAAGTTCAATCGTCAAACACCAGGGCAAAATTCCACTTAAATTCTTCCAACGCTCAAGCTCCCCTTTATAATGATTCTTTTTAAACTTATCTGCTTCGCCCATCAGAAAATTGAAATACGAAAACAGAAAAGGGACTAAACTTTTACAACTTATCTGAATATTTCATCCAGTCGCCATACAAGTTGCAAAGCCTCGGGCCAGCCAATATCTGCAAAAATATCAAGTAAATTCAATAAATCTTTAAGTGACTCACCGTCTCGAACATCAACCCGATTATTGGCAAGGATTGCTTCGACAATCTTTACAACTTCCCTTATTGCCATTGAGTCGAAATTGTAATAACCTGCCCGAGCAATATCTGACACGCGACTTGCCAAGCTAAGAACGCCCTTAGGATCATAGGAGAGCACACCATTTAAAAGCTCCATAAAATGGTGAGCAGTAGGTGCGGCTAAAAATCCCTCCTTTTCATACTCCGAGACATCGAGGACTTGTTTTAGTATGGGTTTAATAAATTGATAAAATTTTTTCCTTTCCTCGTGTGTGACCGGTTCACGCTCTCTATGTTCTTCAAAAAACCCAGAAGCAAAATAAAGTCGAGTGACAACCTCATCTATTACCGTGTAAATATCGCGAAATTTTAAGCGTGTCTCCTCTGTGATCTCTTGATCGGGCAGGGTCGTAAAGGATCGTAGCGCGTTAGCCGCAGAGTTAATAGAACGTGTTATCCAGTGCAGCGCCCTTTCAGATAAAAGTCGGTTTTTTTCATCTTCGATGTGTTTGGGTGTAACATAAGAGAGAGCGTCGAAGGTTGCTCGGTGAAGCGCTTTGCGGAATTTTATCGGATCTTTTAGAAATAGGTCGGCTGTATTTTGTGCCCATTCATTTTCACGTACAATATTTAGCCACATAACTAGCGATATATAAGAGTCTAAAAGCTCATTTTCATCATTCAAAAGTGCGGACTCCGTGAATTTTTCAAGAATCCGACTTGCCTCTGCTTCATGGTGCCATATAATATTGCTTAAGGATCGGCACAGCGCTTGCAAAACTACTCTGTTTTTTTCTTCTTCAGAAATTTTTTCAACAATTTGCCAGAAAGAATCTGGATAGTTGCCGTGTATACGCCATAATTCGGAGATTACTAGAAACCGAACTGATGGTTTAGTGTCGTTTGTTAAAATTTCAATCGTATTAATTAGTTCTGGATCTCCTTGAACCCTAATTGCAAGCCAAGGTAGCCCTTGAGCAGCTTCGTTTCTTGGCGCTGGCGACCAAGAAGGGTGATCATATTTTGAATCATATTCTGGATCGGGCTGTGGTTCTTGATGCTGAGCGCATTCTAAAAGGGCTTGGCGGCAGAGGAAAAACTCCTCGCTACCAACATCCTCTAAGGTTCTTGCCATTGCCTCAGAGCATTCTCCAATCTTTGTCCATAGTTCATCTTCAAGTGGTTTGGCTGCACCTTGATCTTTATGCAGAACTTCAAAAGCTTCCTTGAAAATTGGAAAGATAGCTCTGATTGATTCGATTGCTGGCTTTTTGTTTACCCATTCTGCAGAAAACTGTTTCAGTGGTTCAAAATATTTGTATAATTTTTTGTTCTCGTCCCTGTTCAGGTCAACGCCCTTTTCCTCTAACCATTCCTTCTCACTAAACGGTTTTGACCAGCTTTCAAATTTCACAAGAGGTTCATGCGATGGTGTTTCTTTTTTACGCTGCAATTCCAAGGCAATAGCTCTGCCACGATCCGTTACAAGAAGATCGTAGGGTATTCTATTTAACAGCCTGTTTCTATGGCTTTCATAAAAATCCTTCTCTTTTTCTTTGCCCTCTATCTCAGTTATAGATATGATTGATTCTTCCAGTGATTTGATTTGTTCTGGAGAGAAAAACTTTATTGCACTTTCGACGAAAGAACTAAGTTCATAAACAGTTTCGTTGCTTATTTGTATTGGTCTAGCAACGCAGAGTTCGAAAATACGGTCGACAAAAGGTTTTGGATTCATTGTAGCAGCCTTCAAAAGTTGGCCCCAGAAAAAAGCTGCTGTGGCATTATCACGGAATAAGTCCATCAACTTATCAAGCAATTTTCCTTTGTTTGATTCCTTTGAAATTTCAACGATATAGCCGAATAGCGCTTTAGCAATTTCGAATGGCTCTTTTGGGTATTTTGTTCCTCTCCAGAAATGACTATAGTCTGAAATGAAATATGCTGTTCCATTTCTAAAAGGGAACCGTTTAACCATGTCTTCCAGTTTTACGCCATTTTTTAAATAAGGGACTACATGGTTACTAAGAATGTAAGGGTTTAGAGATCTTATGGCTGTAATAGTAGCTTCTTCCGTAGCGGCCCTGACAAACCCAGGGAAATTCCTTTTTAGATTATAATGGCACATTCGATAATCTTGCCTGCGAGTACTGGACAAAGGCATTATCGGAGTTCCCATATAAGTTTTTTCTTCACTCGTTTCTGGATTCTCGAAAACCGTCATGTAAACCTGTCTGACGAAGTCAGGGTCACTTGTCCAAATATACTTTAATTCTTTAGTTAACCTGTAAAGATAGTCAATCGGAAACGCAGGTTCTTTTACCAAGCTGAGTATCTGATCGAGTAGAGGTCGTGAGGCAGAAGGATTGGTTGAGAATGTTTTTGCTACTAGAGGAACGAGTGATGTTCCGGCTAATCTATCGAAGCGTTTTCCTGCTTCATTCGTCCTTTGACTCCAAACCCAATTAAGCATATTCCTACTAACTCGGCCGCACAATTCGATCATGATTTGATCATTAGACTCGTCTGCACGGTTATACATCCCCGATAGGTACCTTGACATATCGCCTAAAAATTTCGGGCTACAGTCTTTTGATATAATTTTTAAAATAGGAGCCCACCTTATGTCTCTATTGCGATCCAGTCCGGGTACAGCACCGAGCGCTTGAAAAAGTCTTAAAATAGCCTCGTCACCTTGCTTTCGATGTGAATTCCTATGGTTCAACAAAGGGAAAATTTCTGATTCATCCTTTAATTCTCTGACCATTACGGTTGTTGGGAGTAAACGCGCAAATAATCGAATATGTACATCATCGTTCGGTATTATTGACCAAAAGATGTCCCAGAAAATTTCAGGCTGCGAGTTCCAAAGCCGAGTGAAGAAATAATCAAGACTGGGTCGAAGGAAAAGGGCGCGAGAATGGTCCTCGGATAAGAAATTTAGTAGACCTTCAGAGGTATCTTCAATAACAAGGAAACTAACTATGAAATCAAATAATATATTATGCTCGAAAGCAACTCGCTGCCCTGTTTCAGAAGTTTCAACTAATAGGCCAAGGCTCATCAAATCATTCCAAGCCTCGTTTAATGCTGAGTCATATATTCTCTCCCTACGTGCGCTTAGTGAGCGCTCACGGATCATTTCCTGTGAAGCCCTTAGCAGAAGGAGACGGAGGTCCTCTTTATTCCGGTTGCTTTCAATTCTTCTTTTCCAATAAAGATCAAGCAATTGAACTTCAGAGTCTATATGGCTTACTTCTTTAATCTCTAACCCTGTAGCAAGAATACGTTCTACCAATAAAAGATTAAAAGGGATGCGCAATAAGGCCCTCAAATCTTTTGATCCTTCTTTATATAATTGCCAGAGCCCCTCGATCTCGGCACTAACTTCCCTCATTTCATCATCGTTTAGCTTGGGAATAAAAAAGTGTCTACATCGGAAATGTCCAGATGGATCTGAGTATAAAGAATCTTTTCCAGTTGATTGAGGAGGAAAGAGTTCCCTTAAGTCTGCTGACTTTCGCGCGTCATAAATCCTTGCACTGACCACTACTGTCCAACGATCACCAATTGTTTCAATTATACGTCTAATAACCCTCAAATACAGAGTTCTTGATTCTTCGGATCGTGCTGCGTCGAACGCATCAAATATGACGATACCTCGATCATCCTGAGACAACTTTTGGCTTGCCAGAAAGTCAACAAAGTTATCACTCTTGTAGCCGAGCTCTCGACGAAGATCTCCTTCAGATTTAGCAAAGACATGATCTATCGGTACAAAAACGCACATCTGACCAACGGCTATGAGCTCTTTAGCGAAAAGCTTAAGTGTATGCGTTTTACCCACCCCAGGCGCTCCAATGACTACAGTGTGCCCACCATCCACAAAATTCCTAAATGCCTTTAGCATATTTGTTCGGGAGACCTTCATAATCTTTTTAACACCCTTGATGTTATCTCTCTAGCGTCTATTTCATCACCGATCTCAACAGGGCTGATGTCTTTAGATTCAATTAAAAGATCTTTTTCTTCTTTCGATATTTTAGGAACGCTAGCTTCTATTATCTTGACACGCAAATTCTCAAGAAATGCAGAAAGCCCTTTTTGATGCCTTTCCTCTTCTTCTGCAGGCATTTCATAAAGGACAGGGAGAATTCCGGCACTTTTTAATCGTTCTTCCAGTTGGTCTTCGACATTTTCCAACGGAAGGACGGCATAGTGACGAGTTTTGACATAAGATGAGCCTAGTTCAAACTCCTGCTTTATTATTTCCGTTATACGCATAAAATATGGGTCATCCATGCTGAAACCAAAGAAAACGAATGGATGAGTAACAAGTAACGACCATAACACTTTATGGTGCCGAGTTACTTCCATATTTTCTGAAGAACCATCTGTTAGTAAACGTCCGTATCTTTTCGCATAATCACTATCTGTAAGTACTATGTTTCTTGGATGTTCATAATATCCATGTAGATGCAATATTTCCTCCCGGTAACCAGGGTCTACTGGTCGGACTAAACGCCTCATGAATTCAAAAATAAAGGTTCCATGTTCGTCGTAACATAAATCACGAGGTACACAACTGTTTGCTTCCGCTCCCATTATCTTATACAAATGTGCTTGTGCAGCATCCTCAAGCACTCTGTCGTAATTTGTAGTCACCACGCCACAGAATGGCATTCCTATAAGTTCAATATGAATTTTATCATATCGTTTTCTAACTTTATCGGGGCCAAATCGTTCCTGAATGAAAGGTGACAAGTCTGTAGGACGTTTCGATTTCGAAAGTAGCTTTTCGGCGAATTTATCGTACTGCCTCTTAATCAACAGTTCATCATCGTGATCTACCTCTGATCCTAAAGCATCTTTTAATTCGAGCATTAACTCATACCAAGAAGGATACCCCACGAGACGGCTTAATCCTGCACCCACCATCAACAAAGGTTTTTCTTTAACAATACAGGTTGCTAATTCTTTTGTTGGAGCATCATTATCCCAGTCTCTACGTGGCATAATCTCTTTAATATCCATTCGTTTAGACAATCTAACACAGTACGAGTTAATAAGTTCACAAGTGAAGCACAAGTTCCAATTCAAGCCATCGTCGGGTGTTATCTAAATCGTGTTTAGAGCAATCAAATTTTTGACTATACTGAGTTTTGCCAGTTGGCATGCAAAACTCCCTGGCTTCAGGCTTGAGAGTTTAATTTTTTAACACATATGGAGCTTATAATGTTCGTGCGGAAGGCGCACAAACTTTAAACTAAAAACAAGTAAATAACTCTATAAATTTGAAAAATGAACATATATCGCTGGATCAGATCGGCGTAATAGGCGAGCCTGGCTCAGGTCGAGAATGAAGATCAATGTAAAATATCTGCATAAATTCAAAGAATTGAATATACTATTACCCCCGAACGGTCAAGGAATTTCTGGATGCTGGTCGTAGTGAAGCGGAAATCCCGATTGAACGGGAATGCTGGTTTCTGGTTAATGGATACTGGTCGGAGTGAAGTTCACCCCGTGAAACCTATGGGTCTTTTTTGTTTAACTGGGGCGGAGATCCCGTTTCAGCGGGGATAAAAAATGCGGGGGACCTTCACCTGTCATCATCACCCATGATTTCTGGAAAATTATGCACAGCATACAAGGGGATGTTGCATATTTTCCCGTCCTTTTTCAAATTCAGAAGCGTTGTCCTGAACAACACGGGTGGGTTGAACTGGTTATCGTAGGAAAGAAGGCTTTTGCTTTTTGGGCTAATGCCGGCTTTGGCTTCCAGTGGGTGAATGCTTCCTTGGATCTCACACAAAAAGTCCAATTCAGCCCTTTTGCCTTTGCTGGTCCAATAATATAGATCGATTTGTTTATCCGACTTAAGTTGCTGGGCTACATAGTTTTCTACGAATGCGCCTTTATATTCATTGAAAAGATGGGCGCCTTGAACCAGCGATTTTGGAGGTATGCCTGCCATAGCCGCCAAGATGCCGACGTCCAGGGTAAACACCTTAAAATTGTTTGGGTTCATAAAGGCCTTCAAGGGTGAGCTGGCTGTGGAGACCTGGTAGGATTTGTAAATGAGTCCGGCGTCTTCCAGCCATTGAATAGAATTTTCGTACTCCCTTGCACGGGCGCCTTTCCGAATTGCTGAAAAGATAAACTTTTTATTTTCTCTGGACAAATGAGCCGGAATTGAATTCCATATCAGACCCAACTTTGGGATGTCAGACGTGGGCGCGTGCTTAGAAAAGTCGAGCAGATAAGAATTTATAATTTCCTTCTGGCGCTCCCTGACCTCTACCAAATCTTCGGTTTCGACAAAACATCTCAGCGGTTCCGGCATTCCACCAACAAAAAAATACTTTTTCAGCCAGTCAAGAAGCTCATTGTGAAATGGATCTGGAAATGGCGAAACTTTTTCTTGAGTCTCAATCAACCGCCTTAATTCGGATCTTTTCACTGCGTCTAGAAATTCCATAAAGGTCATTGGGTATATATCCAGAAAATTCACCTGCCCCACAGGAAAAGACCTTGGGCGAGAAAGCCTGATACCGATGAGTGAACCCGCGGCAGCGACATGATAAGAACCTGCCTGTTCTCTGAAGTATTTCAGGCTGTTCAACGCATAATTGGATGCCTGTATTTCATCGAAAATGATCAAGTCCTGTTCTGGGGCTATTTTCCTGCCAATGTAAATTTCCAAATTAGCGATAATGCTGACCGGATCCAGTTTTTGCCGAAAAAAATCGTCAAGCGCAGGATTTTCCTCAAAATTAAAATATGCGACCTTATCATATTCCCTGTGCCCGAATTTTTGCAAAATATACGTCTTGCCTACCTGGCGCGCACCTTTCAATATCAGAGGCTTGCGTTGTTTGGACGTCTTCCACTTTAGCAATTTTAGATAGATATCACGTTTCATAATCCATACTATAGGATCATATAGAAGATGTTGTCAAGACTTTAAAGCTGCATTTGTGAATAATTTCACATTTTATGCGCGAAAAATGCGATTATCACCTCTATTATGGGACAAATAGTGTGAGAATGGAAATGGGGTCACCCATTAAAGGTCGGGTCAATTCTACATTCTACTCTTATCGTTTATCCCCAAGGGTTAGACATAGATTTGATTCCATTTTTTTCCAGAACTGT
>CAZBOB010000173.1:0-7700 GCA_964492995.1 uncultured Desulfobacteraceae bacterium
CTTCGTTATCAAGGACTCGCAGTAGAGGACTACGGCTTCATCCTTGATGCCTTGAATCTGAACTATCCTCGACTTTCGCTCATTTAGGGTCCCATATTTTTTATCTTTATGGTGCCATAAATATGGCCCTATTGTCAAGATATAAAATAGGTCTATTATATGGGGATATAAAAAGGGGCAGACAGAATGTGAATGGGGGTCGGTTTTCTATAACCTATTGTCTTAATTAAATAACTAATGGGTGTTCAGGCGGTTTTTAACCTTAAACGAACATGGATTATTTCTTTGACAAGTGAGCGTATTTAACCGGGGCCATTTAACCAACGCCGAGCGAACTAAATTTCTTGTTGAACAAAATCCGGAAACATGAGTACCCGGTTCACTTCTTTTTTAGAATAAACAAACGGCTCCAGATTTTTTGCCAGGCGACTGAAATCCAGTTGGGCGCACCGCAAAAGCAATCTGTCTCGTAGCTCTTTTTTATTTCGTATTGACATTTTTCGAGTCAAATAATCAAAATTCACACCGGATTTTCCCAGCAGGAAAACAACATCAAAAAAGTCACGGCCCATTGGTCGTTTTCGGCTAAAAATACAATAAATTTTCTGTGCTGCCAGGATGTCGGCAGGCACGATGTTTATTCGAGAAAACACATCGAATTTGTTAAGGATAAATTTATCCGGGTTATATTGAACTTCCTGTGGTTCAGTATCTATCTGGATCAGCAGTTTTTCATCCCGATGGCCGGATATGCCGCTGGAGGTTAGAGGTTGTGGGATGACAAGTTTGTTCCCTGGTTCAGCGAAGTGGTTAGACAGAGTGTTAAGAATGTGGTTAAAAGAAGCCTTCTAAAAAAAGAGAGAAGGCAATTTTGAATGTTTAATTTTTAGTTTTAAATTGGAAGGAGCAGATTTTGAGCAAAAAAAATATTATAAAAGACAGAAGTTATCAATTTGCGCTTAATATTATCCAGTTGTATTTAGATATACGAAAGCAAAAAGAATTCGTTTTATCTAAACAGTTACTGAAGTCTGCCACAAGCATCGGTGCGAACGTTGAAGAAGCGTCAGCCGGCCAAAGTCGTAAAGATTTTATAGCAAAGATGGCAATTGCTTCAAAAGAAGCAAGAGAGACCAACTACTGGCTCCGATTATACCGGGACAGCAATCTATGCAAAGGAATTGATTTCTCAAGTTTTATCCAAGAAAGCGAAGAAATCATAAAAATACTTACGTCAATTGTAAAAACCAGCCAAAAAACCTCTTGATTCAAAATTCGGATGTAAAAACCACCAAAAAACCTCTTAATTCAAAATTTAGCATTCAAAATTAAAAATTGACTTCAAAAATCATCTTTTTCATATGGCTTCTCGGCATTACGTTTATCTCCCTTGTGGATTATTCATCCGCGAGCTGCCTAAATTTACCCAAAGGGTTTGGTACGGGTTTCTGGCTGCACCTTATGGGTTATTTTATTGCAGGAGCGCTGTATTTTCTTGCCTTTGAGAAAAAAGGTCAAAAGGTTATCATCATCACCTTCATTGCCCTGTTCTTGATGGGTGTTTTGTTCGAGATCGTTCAAATCCATGTCCCCAACAGGAGTTTTAATCCAAAAGACATTGCCGCAAACGGCCTGGGCCTTGCCGGGATCTATTTGTGCCATCGGGGGTTAAAGGGATTGAGAAGGTAGGTTTCAGGTGTCAGGTTTCAGGTGTCAGAGGTCGGTAAGGGCAAGAAGGTGAGAAGATTGAAAAAGCAGAAGATGAGAAAAGCAGAAGATCGGAATGAACAGGAAGAAGGATATAAAGCACTTTCGTGATCTTGAAGTTTACAGGCGGGCTTTTGATGCAGCGATGAGCATATTTCAGCTGACCAAAGAATTTCCTGCAGAGGAGAAATATTCATTAGTGGACCAGATCAGAAGAGCTTCTCGTTCTGTTTGTTCAAACACCTCTGAGGCCTGGAGAAAAAGGCGGTATATTGCAGTATTCAAAAACAAAATAACGGATTCCATGCAAGAAGCATCAGAAACACAATGCTGGTTGGAGTTCAGTCTTGCTTGTAAATATATAGATCAAGACACTTTTGACAAACTCGATGACGAATATGAGCAGATCATAGCAATGCTAAATTCCATGGAAAGAAATGCTGAAAAGTTCTGTTTTTAATCGCCTTATGATCTCATCTTCTGACCTTCTGCTTTTCTGATCTTCTGAACTTCTTAACTTCCTGAACTAACATCAATTTGAGATAGGGTGGTAATGGATATACCCACTACATCACCAAAAGATTACCCCTTGTTATCTTGATTAAACAGAATAGAATGCATCACTGGACAAAAAGATCTCCCTATTGTTGCATAAATCACACGTCGAGCATCGATAAAAATATTATTATTCAAGGGGTTGGGCTGTTTCCGAATCATTTGCTGGATTTTTCAAAGGGTCCATTTCTCAAAGGGCGTTAAATTCGCCGTGTTATTTACCCGTTGGGAAAGCCGATAATACCGCATCTCCTTTGTTGTCATAGGTTTGCGGTAGACGAACTACAGCTTCACCCATGACGCCTTGGATCTGCGTCATTCTCGACTTTTGCAACGTTAGGGTGTTCCCATGATGTACTCGTATGACTCCATCGCCAACCCTCTGACCACGGAATGGAAATAAAATGACATGGAAAGACGAAAATTCACGCGATTTCAAACCCGGGATGATGCCTTTGCAGCGCTTCGAGGAGATTTCAGCAAAGTTGGTAAAATCTACGATATCAGCCTGAACGGACTGGCTTTCAGATACCTGGCTGAAGAGATGTCCAAGGAGGTGTACACTCAGGTGGATGTTTTTTTGTCCAAAAACGGATTCCATCTGTCCGGTGTTCCCTGTACGGTGGTTTATGATGAAAAGGAATTAATATCCAACTCAAATACGGTTTCGCCATATCGATGCGGTTTGAAGTTCAAGCCGCTTAAACAGGATGTTCATAATAAACTGGAATTTTTTCTTAATAACTACACAACCGGTGAAGCATAGAATTAGCCACAGACGAATATATATCAGACAGGATTAACAGGAGTTATGTGTTACTTCACCAGATTCCAGAAGAATCTGCTGAAAAGCAATTCGCCTTTGGCGAAAAAAGAAAAAATCTTGAAGATCTTGGAAATCCTGTCAAAAGGAAAATTTTTCAATAATTTAAATGGCAAAACCTGTTCGACATAATTTTGTGATCGGATTGATCGATTTTTTGCTGCTCAATATTGCGTTGGTCAGCGTACATCTGATCAAACGGGGCAGCCTTGAACTTTCGGCCCTCTATATCAAGCTGTTTGTTGTTTTTTATCTTGTGTGGCTGGGGACGTCTTTGGCCATGAAAAAGTTCAAACAAATTGCCGGAAGAACGTTCTTTGAAGCCCTTGTGCTGATCGTAAAATCGAATATTGTTATGGTTTACCTGGTCTCCTTTTTTATTGTTCTGTGGGCCCATCTGACCGCCGTATCCAGGATGCAGACCTTTGGCGTTTGCTGTGCTTTATTTCTACTGGAACTTCTCAGTCTTTTGCTGGGTTACATTATTTTTAAAAGCAAATTTACAGAGAACCGGATATCGAGTCAAAACCAGACAGCACCGGCATCCACCTACTACCCGTTGATATTTATTGATGTTGTGTTGCTGATGACAATTTTTCTTGCGGTTAACTACATCAAACAAGACAGTTTTTCTTTGCCCTTTAGGTACGACCAGATTATTCTTGTTTTATACGCCCTGTTGTTTGTCAGCTCTTTTCTGGTCAAAAAATATGACAAGAAAAACTTTGACAGCACTTATCTAAAGGCCGTCACGCCCTGTATCAAGGCAACCATGATCATCTGCGGCAGCCTTGCGGTGATGGTATTCGCCTTGCGGCTTTTTTATTACTCCAGGCTTCATCTGTTCGGTACCTTTGCCATTTTGTTCGTTATCGAATTGGTGGTTTACTATGTGTACTATGTTTACAGAAAATACGGCAGGCTCGATAAAGACATTGAAACCGCCGACGAGGTAACGGCGGCACTTAATGTTGAAGATCAGGACAGGCATCTGCCTGAAGAGCGTGATGTCGCCCCTCTTGCAGAGCCTGTTGAGATAAAACTAAAACATGCGCTGGAATTTTTCAGTGAAACGCTATTTGATTTCATAAAGAGAAATATAGATCTTTCGGCAATAGAGCGGAAGAGCACAGCTATTTTAAGTACCGGTGAGATAGAAGATGTTCAAAACCTCGATGAAAACCGCCACAAGCTTTTCATCAACCTTCACAAAACCAATGATGTGAGATGGTTCAACAGATATTTTCTTGAGATATACGGCCATCTGAAAACCAGGGGGTATTTTGTGGGCAAGGTCCACACCACCACGACCCGTAAAAAGTATTATCAGGCCAAGTATCCCGGATATATTGCACCGCTGTTCTATTATACAAATTTTGTCTGGTGCAGGGTATTTCCCAAACTTCCTTATATCAAGAAGATATACTTTACCTTTACCAGGGGTCGAAACCGGATGGTGTCAAAGGCTGAAATATTCGGCCGGCTCTGTTTTTGCGGGTTCAAAATCATCGATGCGCTTGAAATCGAAAATCGCCTGTTTTTTATTGCACAAAAGGTAAGACAGCCCTCTTCAAATAAAAATCCCTCCTATGGCCCCATCGTACGGTTAAGGCGAGCCGGATTTAACGGAAGCATGATCACCGTGTACAAGTTCAGAACCATGTATGCCTATTCGGAATTTTTACAGGAGTATATTTATGAGAAAAACAAACTGGAAAAGGGCGGAAAATTCAGAGACGATTTTCGGATAACCGAGTGGGGCAAATTTATGCGGGCCACATGGCTGGACGAACTTCCCATGATCTACAACTGGCTGAAAGGAGATCTTAAACTGTTCGGGGTGCGCCCGTTGAGCAAACAGTATCTCAACCTGTACACGAAAGAGCTTCAGGAATTGAGGAAAAAGGTTATGCCGGGGCTTATTCCGCCGTTTTATGCGGATCTGCCCGAGACTTTTCAGGAAATAATGGAGTCTGAACTGCGATACATCCAGGCGTATCTTAAAGCACCCATGAAAACACAAGCCAAGTATACGTGGAAATCGAGTAAAAATATCCTTTTAAACGGGGCGAGGAGTCATTAAAGATTGACGATTGACGATTGACGATTGGGGAACCCAGAATTCAAAATTTAAAACTTAAAATTCAGTACTCGTTACTTGTTGCTGAACCTATGAAGCTATGAACGATCAGCGTCTATTTTATCAATTTATACCGGTTGAGCATCGCAGAGAAATTGAACTGCTGCTTTTGTGCGCACGGCCGCGTCCGGATGCTGCAACTGAAAAAGAGATAGGGTCTTTTGCCAATGAAGCCATTGACTGGGAATATCTTGCGGAAACAGCCTTTTCACACAAGCTCCACCTTCTTTTGTACCGGAGCTTAAAAAACGCGTGTCCGGAGTTTGTTCCCCATGCAACCCTGAAAAAGCTTGAACGCGAGTACGCAACCAACTCCATGCGAAGCCTTGTTTTTTTCGGAAAGCTGACTTCTATTTTAAAGCTTCTGGAAGAAGATGGTATACCGGCGATACCGTTTAAAGGACCTGTTCTGGCGGAAATGGTCTATGGAGACCTTGCCTTGCGACAGTTCGGAGATTTGGACATATTGGTCGACAGAAAAAGTGTTCTCAAAGCGATTAAAATCTTCGAGGATCATGGATTCCAACTTGAAATCAATTTAAATCAAAAACAGCTGTTGGCTTATGCGGCCAAAAAGAACAGCATTGGTTTAATCAGCACCATCAGCGGCCTGACCGTGGATCTTCACTGGGAGATGTCGGGAAGCTATACGTTTTATCCCCTGCTCTTAAACCGAATGGAAAAGAATCTTGTCCATACCTCCGTTGCAGGTCAAAACGTCCGCCGGCCCTGTACGGAAGATCTGCTGGTTTACCTGTGTCTCCACGGGGCCAGGGATTTCTGGGAAACCATGGAATCCTTGAGCAGCCTTGTCGGCCTGATTCAGTCACATAAAGGATTGGATTGGATGCGGGTAGGAGAGTTGGCCAGAAAAATGCGCTGTGAAAGAATTCTTCATTTAGGCCTTTTCCTGGCATGGGATCTTTTTGATGTTGAGCTACCTGAAGATGTGATGAAACGTGTAAAAAAGGACCCCGCACTGCCCGGCCTGGCCTCAACGGTTTACAACAATCTATTTAAAGAAAACAACGGATCTCATGCATCTGAAATAAATTCCAAGTTTTCCATGTTTCATCTCAGGGTCAGGGACAGATGGTCTGAAAAAATCCGTTACGGTAAACACCTTGTCTTTGGTGTCACTGCCCAGGAGTGGACCCATGTTCCGATACCGGCAGAACTCTCTTTTGTTTACGGTATCTTGCGACCGATCCGCTTGTCCGCGGCGTTTTTTTCATGGTTGATGATAGGTAGGCGTAACAATAGAATTAAGGAATTGAAGAATTAAGGAATTAAAATATAAATCACCGCCCATTCGCTGCGCTCATTAGAGGCACGGAGGGCGCAGAGGCGTTTTTCTTATTTTTTTTCGCTGAGAGGACGAAAAGAAATAAACATCGGGAAACAGAAAATTCATATCTCTCTGTGTTCTCTGCGTCTCTGTGGTGAGATAATATAAAGTGATGGAAAAACGTTATTACAAGACCGGCGGGATTACATTTGGGGTGTCATCAGATCTTCCCATCATGGGCGACACATTTCACCCCAAGTTCAGGCAGTTTGAGGTCAAAGTGCCGGGTGAGGATCTGGTTTGTTTTCATCATCATTTTCACCTGCTGGAAATGGGCAAAAGCGATCCCGGCAAAAAGATTTACGAAAAATCGCCCTGGATGATTTTTGAGAATAAAAACCATTTTACCTATGTGTGGACGTCATCTCTTGACAATACAGACGGCTTAAAACGGGCTGCGGTCTTCAGCCTGGATCACACCCACGGTGTGATTTACAACGATGAAATAAATCTTATGGCATACAGCGCGGGAAATGTGGGTTCCCTCACGCTCTTCCCCACGGATCAGATTCTTCTGGCACGACTTCTGGCAGACAGAAACGGGTGCATGCTCCACTCTTCGGGCCTGATCATGGATGGAAACGGCCTGCTTTTCGCCGGACACTCGGATGCCGGAAAGTCAACCATCTCGTTAATGATGAAAAACCGGGCGACCATTTTGTGCGACGACCGGAACATCGTCAGAAAACAGGGGGACAGTTTCAAACTCTACGGCACATGGAGCCACGGGGATGTGGAAAAGGTGTCTTGTGATTCCGCGAATTTGAAGGCGATATTTTTTTTAAAACAGGCAAAAGAGAACCATGTGAAGCGTCTTGAAAACAAAACGCTGATTCTGAAAAACCTGCTGGCATGCCTTGTCAGATCCTTTGTAACTCAACATTGGTGGAACAAGACATTGGATGTGATCTCGGAGATCGTGCGGGAAGTGCCGTGCTATGAGCTGTGTTTTGATAAAAGCGGCAAAGTGGTGGGGCTTTTGGAGAAGTTTTGAAAAAAAAAGAAGGTAAGAAAGTAGGAAGTTTAGTGAAAAGATGAACATCGCCCCAGTGAAATAGAAAATAAAAGGGCATTTCACGGGGTAAAAACATCGAACGTCCAACATCGAATGTTGAATGAAAAACAAT
>CAZBOB010000174.1:0-7427 GCA_964492995.1 uncultured Desulfobacteraceae bacterium
CCTTTAAGGTTTTCTTCTCTATAGGGCTCTTTATCTTCTCGTTCTTCATTCCCAAAATCATAAAAAAGATAAAGGGCAATACATAGTTAAACAGAATAGTGGGACCAGGAAGCAGCCTCACTCTTATCGGCAGATATAAGTTATGACTCCGTTTAAGGATAAGACTTTTGAAAATTTTTCCAAAATTAAAATTGGAATAACATGCCGAAAAGGAAAACTGTAAGATTAACGTTCCAAAAACAGTTGTTTTTGATTTTAAACCGTCCTTTTCAGGGGTAAAATCAATATGGTAAGCAGCCTGTGCTTCACGAAGATGATATGCACCCTTCGACTCCCCAACCTTTCGGCCCTTTGCCCGGATACCGAGTTTCTCTTTTATGACTTGGACAAAATTCTTACTTCCAACCCCAGTTAAATAGAGAAATGCATTTAACGGGGCAGGCAGCGATACGTTAAGACCATTTGCTTTCTCGAATATAATTTTGTGTCTTGAGAAATTCTTCAACCCATTTTGGGGGAGCGTTCCTGAGATCGTCAACCGTTGAAATACGCAGCAGATCCATCAAACGAAAGATTTTATGGCTTCAATTTTTCAAGGTCAAAAGCAGGAATAGATCAGCGCCATAAAAAATCATGGAAATGAGCAAATACTATATATTGTGGCCCCTAAATAAAATTTAGAGCCTTTATCATGAAAACCTGTTAAGAGAACCATATAATATCCCAAAAATTAGGCGCATTGCCATACATTGCAGGTATTCAAACATCAAAAAGGCAGAGCCAAGTGACCCTGCCTTAGTTATTGCTTGATGTTCAGTTGTTTACTTCTTGAGCTTCTTCCTAATACCAACAATACCAATCAGGCCAGAACCTAAAAGCCAGATTCCAAATGCAAAAGATTTAGCCTCTCCTATGTCGAAGAATGGATACTTCCTGCTTGAAACAACTCGGGGAATTGTTACCACTACTTACAAGCATACCGATATGGCCCATCTACGCAAGCGTTTGAAAAATGATCCAGATCTTTTATTTTTTTGCAATCACATTTATAATGTTGTTGTAAGTCCCGAAGCAATTGGGGGATCGTTGATCATTTTGTGGATCTTCTTTCCATTCACCGTCAACGAGAAACTTGTATTCGTATTTTCCGGGAGGAATTATCACGTTCCTGACCCACGTCCTGTTTCCATCGCTTTTCATAGGGTGGGTTTTCGGATTCCATTTGTTAAAATCCCCTATCAAAAAGACCTCATTGGCCTCGGCGTTTTCAAGTGAAAAAGTCACCTTCCGCCGTTTAATTCCCTGTCTTGTTTTGACTCTTGCCATCTGATACCTCCTTAAATAACACGGATTGATTCAAATTCATAAAATATCCTGTGTTGCCTATCTATTAGATCATCAAATCACCTTACCGAACCCAGGAAGATATACATTATATTTATTATAGCATATCTTAAGGGTATAGCTATGCCAAACTACTCCGACCCCGGCCATGGCCCAGCGGTTGAGAAGCAACCGTTGCCAACGCTTGGCAGCCACGTTAGGACTATTGGTATCTGTAGTTCGGTCAAGCATGGTTGACTGTTTCCTCCCCGTGCCCCGGACGGAGACCCTTTTTAATGAGCCTCGGTTCCGATTTCCGGGAGCACGGAAAGAGCAGGACTAAAGGTTTTCTGAGACCTTGTCGGACTTGTGAAGTATGGGGTCTAAGGCGCCGGCTTTACTATAGGTGTAATAATCACATCGATGCGGCGATTAATAGCCCGTCCTTCAGGTGTCTCATTTGACGCCAGAGGCCTTACAGATCCAAATCCAACAGCCATAATTTTGTCGGACGGAAGTGTCTTATTCGCAATCAAGTATTCCATAACTGCCTCGGCCCGTTGTTGGGACAAGTGCTCATTAACTTCATCCGATCCGGTACTGTCTGTATGACCTTCGACCACCACCTGAGGTTCGCCGAAGGTTCTGATGGCCCGTTGCACTTTACTTAGCAGAGTATAAGTTCCCGGCATAAGGATGCTCTGGCCCACCGGAAACTTAACGGCCTTTAAACGGATGACCAACTGGTTTTCCTGTTTGTAGACTTCGGCCTCGTCCCTATCGAAAAATGCCTGGACTTCATTGTATTGTTGATTGAACTGTTTTTCGGCTGCCAGACGCTCTTTTTCGGCCTGACCCCTGAGGGTCTGTTTATCGAGTAGAGCGATGCGCTGATTCAGAACTTCCATTTGTTCCTGTTGGGAATTTACCTTTTCGATCATGAAATCATGATCAGACTGCAGCGTCCCGATTGAGCCGAGGATGTTCTCCACCTGAACCTCAAAGTTCTGATCCCGCATATCCGGAGCAGCCAGTTTACGGGTCGTTTTGTAGAGGGTTTCTTCCATCCATAAAGCAATCTGTTCGGGATCCATGGATTTGATCTTCCGGCTCTGGTCCATTATGGGATGAAGCCGCTTGGCCAGAAACAGGGCCTCGTCGGCTTTCTTCTTCATGGTATCTTTATCGTAAGGATTTTCAGTGATGAATTCATCGGCTTCCTTTAATTTTTCTTGGGCCATTGCAAAAGATCTGGGGGTTATCTTCTTAGCACCGGATCTTTCGGCCTGTTCGATGAGCGTATGAACCTCACCGATGGTTTTTTCCTTAATTGCCCGGATTTCCAATTTTCGGAACACGCTGGCAAGCTTTTTCTGGTTGTTTTGAGCATAGCGCAAATCATTATTCTCTATGGCTTGGGTAAGACCGAGAAATCTGTTCTCAGCCGCCACATAATCTTTGCCCAAATCCGTAGCACCCGCAGCGCGAGCCTTGTTCCTTGCTTCAATCAGTTCGCCCAAGGTCGTTCGAGATATTTTAGCCATTTCTTCTGCTTTTTGGAGCTGGGTTTCTCCGTTGTTGACGTATTCACGGACGACCGAAAGCTCTTTGCCTTTCTCAAGATCATTTTTAGCTTTTAGATAGGAACCCTCAGCCTTAGCGTACCAGGTCGGTGAAAGCACATTCAGCTGATTTTTTCGAGCATCGGCGATATGCCCTCCCAACTGGTTGACCATTTCCACCGGGTTTTCGGCACTTACCATGCTGGGTGCTACTCCCGAACCGCTCGGGGTAACGGCGCAAGCAGTGATTAGAAAAAGCGATAGCATTATTACAATTGGGTAAAATATACGTAATATTTTATTTTTGTTCATTTTTTAACCTCTTTTTTTTAAGATTATCTTTTCTTCTATGTTAATGCGTTTTTCAGATTTATAATCCGGCCCATGCCCTTCTCCACTATTGTGTCTCTGTATTTTCCAATATAAGATTCCATTACTAAAATCTCCCATATAGAGAACCTTGTTGGCATCGGCCACTTCTAATATAAAAAAGGCGCATAATATTTGACACCAACCTCATAGGAATAAATCGCATTAGGTGTTCCCTTGCACCATTTTACCTCTGCAAGGATTGTCGTTGGCAATCCTTTAAGATCACACATGCAGGGGACTAGCGGTGAGTAATTGTCTGTCATAATGAGAATGTTTGTTTTTCGTTTTAAGGAAACATTTGTTTTAAAACCCATGCCCTCTCTACTGTGATTCAGCGTGAACGCCTTGAAACAATTTTTTCTATTGAAAAAAAATACCCGAACAGAGTGTTATAGGTACACCGTTTATAAGATCTTTTCGTTGTATTTGATTTTACTCTAAACATATTATACCCCTGGTGGCATGGACGGCTTCAATTCCTTCCGAATGTGAAATCGTGTGGAGTTGAATGTTCTGCTGTTCGGTCAAAAGGATCTTTGTTCCAAACAAAACGCCGAACCGGTCAGATTTCATAAGATGGTATAGATCTTCACGGGTTTCCCACTCTTTAATCAGGCTGAAAACGTTCTCGTCCTCGATATCCTGAAAGACCTGATAATTCAGACAGCCCTTTTCCTGAAGCGTTGGCTCAATCATTGAGAGAAGCGTTTGCATAACCCGTGTAGTTTTAGTTCCAGTCTGGTATTCAGCAGGAATCGGTATGCGTCGTTCCTGGGGCTCAGAAACCAATTTCCGGACTTTGACGGTTTTAAAATTGGCTGGAATCTCAACTTTCCGGGTTCTGGCCGGATTTACCATGACTTGGCGCTTCACGGTTTTGTATTTAGCCGGAACTTCCACCCGGCAAATGATTTCACCGGTGGTGTTGTCGACCTTTTCAATAAGACCACGCCCCTTTTTCCAGACGGTATGGGCTGGCTCGACCAAAATCTTTTCACTAACCCATTTATATTCAGGCGGAACTTGTTCTACACTGATAGAGGCTTCCTCAACAAGAACCTTTTTTTCTATCCGCCAAGCTTGATTCCCAAACTCTTTATAGTTTCATAAGTTAAGCCGCCCACTGCGAGCCCTTTTTCCTTCTGATAGGCTTTAATTGCCTCAGTGGTTCGCCAACCCATAACACCATCTATATACTTAGGATCATGACCTGCATTTTGCAGAGCCTTTTGGATCTGTTTAATCACATCGGAAGACATATTAGTTTCAAACAGAACCCTCTCGGTCTTCTCTTTCCGGACTTCAACAGGTTCTTTCGTCTGTTCCTTTACCATTTCAACGGACGCACCCGTGTTCTCTTTCAGGGCCTCAGAAGGCTTCTCGGTCTTCTCTTTCGCGACTTCAACAGCTTCTTGAGTCTTCTCTTTTGCCATTTCAACCGACCGACCTGTCATCTCCTTCATATGCCCGGCAGCCCCCTGGCCTTCATCCTTCACAGACTCAGTAAATCCTTTGGTCTCCTCTTTTACCGTTTCAACAGCCGCACCCGCCTTCTCTTTCACAGCCTCAGAAGCTTTGTCAGCCTTCTCCATCAGAGTCTCAGCAGCTTCCTTAGATTCTCCTTGAGTGGGTTGCTTACCTTTTTCGCCTTGTCCACACCCAATGAAAACGAATAAGCAGACTATTGCCAGTAGCACAACAAATTGTTTCATATTGATCTCTCCTTTTCTGTTAATCGTTATTACTTACCTGTCCTTACCTCTTTGATTGATATGCGGAGTCACTCTATAAAAATCCTCCAGAGTGAAAATATCTTTGTTGTATTAATCTACTGCTTCCATAAGTTTTCCACAACAAGGGGGAATTCTATTACCTGTTTTTAACATTATATATTTATTGCATGTATAGCAAATGCATTGACAATCCTCATTCACATAGACTTCAGGATACTCGTCACTCCCAGCACCCTTTTCACCTTCGATTACAAATCGTGCAAATTCACTCTGCTGTGGGATATATTCTCCAATAGGTACCAACTTTCTGTTGAATCTGACACAATCAACCATCATCCTCCATAAAGATTGAAGTTTTATTGTCTCATCGGTATTTTCGGGTGTAAATTCGACGAGATTTTTTTCTATGTTGATTTTCATAATTATCTCCTTTTTAAGATTAAAGTTTCTTCATGTTTACCGCAAACTTTCTCTTGTTTCACAAACAAATACAAAAATAGCAACAACCATGCCAACATATTGCCATTATATAACTGTTAGTTATTTCAAAAAAATATCTTCAAACGAAAAAGCAAATGTATCACAATAAACGATAGAATTGATACAACCTTGTATCATGAGACATAAAATCCAACAATTTTAGAAATGAAACCATTATTAATCATTTCTTAAGAAAATATTTGGAAAGAATAGAAATTTATACTAATTTTTTTTAAAAAGCTTTTTCTGTTTAACTATTGATCAGGTTTCTTGCTACCTTGCAATTCTAACAACCTGAATCAACTCTAACTGGTTTAAATGTATTATAAAAACGAAAAGAGCAAACCCCCGATAAACAAATTACCCCTATTGAAAAAACGATATTACGTGGAGTTTAACGCCCTGATATTTATGGGGTCAGTTATCAGGGATTTCGTGGTATTGATTACAAAAATAAACTTTGATTTTTTTGCCTTCAGATATTCAACTTTTGATGGATTCCGATGAAAAATTTTGGATCGGTGATGATACTATATATTGTGTTGTGCGGCCATTATTCTATTGGTGTAAAAAATAAAATGGTTGCTAAGATACTGTTTTGATATCAAACAAATTTAGATTGCTGCACTCAATTGCAGTTATCAAAGAATTGGGTGGCTTAACCATAGACACAACATATAGTGTGTGGTCAAGTTTACTAATTGTATGGATGATCCTCTGAGCCTATTGAATACTCAAGCATGGGATAATTATCCTTGAACGCTCGCCTAAGATGCGCCTGGAGCAACGTGGAAGGTGTCACCCATGAGGCGCTTGTTATGTGTTTTTGGCTCCGATTCTGTGACCAGCAGACTGTAAGGGACTAAAGAAATGGCGGCGTTTCAGATTGTATTGAAACGCCGCCCTCATATGTTGCGATAGCCTCCATTGAGCGTTCAAAACATCCGTCAGCTCGTGGCTGCTATCGCTTTCTGATCATCTGATTTGCAGTTCAGAATACGCTTCAGAAGCCCTCGAAGACGTTTATGCTTCGATCAGGCGAGGTCGAAGCGGTCAAGGTTCATTACCTTGTTCCACACCGCTACAAAGTCGTGCAGGAACTTCTCCTGGGAGTCCTCACATCCGTAGACTTCCGCCAAGGCCCGGAGTTGGGAGTTCGAACCGAAGATGAGGTCGACACGGGTGCCGGTCCACTTGAGTTCGCCCGTTGCGCGATCACGACCCTCGAACACGTCTTCGTCTTCCGAGGTTGCCTTCCACGTCGTGCTCATGTCGAGCAGATTCACGAAGAAGTCATTGGTGAGCGTCTCTGGCCGTTTGGTGAAGACGCCGTGCTGGGACTGTCCGAAGTTGGCATTCAATACGCGCATGCCGCCAACGAGAACCGTCATCTCAGGAGCGGTCAGCGTCAGCAGTTGCGCACGATCAACCAGCAGTTCCTCTGCCGATACGGCGTATTTGGTTTTGAGGTAGTTACGGAACCCGTCTGCAGCCGGTTCGAGTACGGCGAATGACGCCACGTCGGTTTGCTCCTGCGACGCATCCGTGCGTCCCGGCGTGAAGGGAACGGTCACATCGTGACCGGCATTCTTCGCAGCTTGCTCGACACCTGCGCATCCACCCAGGACAATCAAGTCGGCGAGCGAAACCATCTTCCCGCCTGACTGCGCGCTGTTGAACTCCTTTTGGATTCCTTCAAGGGTCTGCAGCACAGTCTTCAGTTGGGACGGCTGGTTGACTTCCCAATCCTTCTGCGGCGCAAGACGGATGCGCGCCCCGTTCGCCCCGCCGCGCTTATCGGAGCCACGGAACGTGGACGCCGACGCCCAGGCGGTCGAGACCAGTTCCGAGATCGACAGGCCCGAGGCAAGGATCTTGCCCTTGAGGTCTGCAATGTCCTGTGCGTCGATCAGCTCATGATCGACTGCGGGCACCGGGTCTTGCCAGATCAGTTCCT
>CAZBOB010000175.1:0-7394 GCA_964492995.1 uncultured Desulfobacteraceae bacterium
ATTGGTGGTATGATTTAGCTTAGCATGGGTGGCCTGATTTTGCCCAGCGTCATAGAAGGGTGATAATACTTTCATAATTTAGTTATTCCTTATCTTCATCAAACAATTCACTTGAATTTACAATACCGTAGTGGTTGCTGTTACTGGAACTATTTATATAATGGTAAACTTTGCCCAAAGGTTTATCTTTAAATTTATCTCCCCACATCTTTTTTGACCCAATTATTATGAGTCTTTCTTTTGCACGAGACAAGCTAACATTTATGCGTTCAGGGTATTTTAAAAAGCCAGCTCCGAATTTTGTATCATTTCTTGTCAAGCTCACGAATATTATTTGGTTTTCTTTTCCCTGATAACTATCCACAGTATCAACTTTAATGAGCTTTCTATAGCTCGGATGCCAAGCTTTCTTTTCAATTCTTCTTAATAAGAGTTTTTTTTGCGCTGTATATGGACAAACAACTCCAATCGGATACTCCACCTTTTCATACTTTTTTAACTCTTTTAAAAAATCATTGGACTCACCAATCATATCCAACAATTTAATTATTACTTCAGCTTCATAATCATTGTATATGCTTTCTGAGTTTTTCTCTTTTCTGTGGTATGCACTCTTCCCGGCATCTATTGTATCAATCCATGTAACCTGTTTATGCATCGGCCTGGGAATAAAATTATAAAAAGCCGGGTTCTCTCCACGGACTGTAATTAATTTTATTCCATCGTGTTTATAGAAAATATCTGAAATCATATCTGCAATCGGCTTGCACATTCGGTATTGTCTATCGAGAGTACAGCCAATTATTTCTCCCAAGTCATTTCCCATCAATCTTTGAAACTCACTTAATTTTAAGTCAACGCTTTGAATTCCGAGTTTTTTAGAGCTTTCTTCTATTATACTTTCCTCAATCATAGGTGGAAGTTGCTTATGATCACCTACTAATAATATATTTTTACCTACTTGCATCGACACGGCTAATTCACCTGGATTACATCGAGCAGCCTCATCAATTATAACCCAATCATATATATTTTTATCAATTTTTAATGAAGGCTTACCGACGCCAACGCAAGTGCCAACAACAATAGGTCTTGTCCGAACAAGAAATTCTTCAAATCCACTGGTATCGCTTTCCAACACTTTAATCCACTCTTCTCCAAGTAATATTAATTCAACTAGCTTATTTATTAAGTTCGGGTAAGATGATACATTGTATTTATCTTTAATTTTATTGTAAAGTGCTGCAACAACTTCTTCTGGCTCGTTGTTAGTTTTTCCATACTCATCTTTATAATTTCTATTATATATCTGATAAAAAGTATCCCTGAGCCGATCCATTTTGATTTTATTAGCACGATTTGGATTGGAAGTATGTATTTCGTTTAACTCTTTTAATTTATGCGATATACTATCTAATGTTTGTCTTACCTCAATGTATGCTTTTGACAAACCAGGAGGCAGCCCTAAAGAGTTGCCAGCCTTGCTAATTCTCTTTTTAAAACCTGCTTTAAAAGAATTGCGATACTTTTCTCTTAAACCAGACGTATGATATTTCAGTAATGATCTCGAAATAACGCCTTCTGCTCCAACTCTTACCATATCAAGATTAACATTTGGGTTAATATCCATATATTGCTTTATTATGGTTTCAGCTAAATTGTTTACCGCTTCATGTGACTGGGTAACAAGTAATATATTTCTTACATTTTCACGATTAAAGAGATAGTGAACGAAGGCCGCAATAAATTTTGTTTTTCCTGTTCCTGGAGGCCCCTGCAACAATGATATAGGACTCCAAGAAAGGCACTTTTTAAATGCGTTCTTTTGTGTTTTGTTATCACCAAAATATTGTTCGAGTAGTGTTTCATCAAAGGTTTTTATATTCTCGTAGATATTATCAACTCTACCATCTATTATATCTATAAGTTCTATTATCACTGATTCTTTATCGATTATGCGTTTTGTTGCATTACTTCTTCTTTTGAATGATGAACTCTGCCACATACTTTCCAAAATGATAGAGCTTATTTCACTCTTATTGAAGTGTGGATCTTTTGTTCGAATATAAAGATTTTCGGTGTTTGTCCTTCTTAAATCTAAATAGCCAAGTTCCTTATTATACCCTTTTGATGTTTTATATTTAGCTTTAACAATATCATTTTGGTCAAAATCAGGATATACATTCTTAGGATCGTATGGTATTATTAGCAAATTTACATCTTCAAGGTATGTAATTTCCCCTGAGACAGACACTTCAATATTTAAGTTTTCCTCAACATCAATTAAAGTCTTCCATCTTTCTGATGTATCAACTTCTGCTTCTGTCTTTCGTAATAATCTATGCGTTTCACCAAAACTGTCTAAATGAAAGTCGAAATCATCGTCTTTTTCATATATTTCTGTCCTTTTTTTACCAAGATCTAAATTAGGAACCAAATCTCTTTTTATAAAATTATTTAAACTTGATAGATCACGTATATTTTTTATGTTAATAAGTATTTGACCTTTAAACATATAATCTGGGTAGCTTGCTTTTACGACATCACCATAATCAATATTATTCAACCAGCATCTTGTTATATTTTGTTCCTTACTATCAAATCTAATTTTTAGTTCTTGATTCAATCCAGTAATATATATTTCGTTATCTCCCCTTTTCTCGTGATATCTATACTTAACATAATAATAGCCATTATCAGGCACCATATCAAAATTATAAATTACGCTCACACGACCTTTTTCCTTAATCTTTAGGGGATCAGCAGCTTTTGGGTCTAACGTAACATTTACATTATGTGATATTTCCTCTTTTTTTGGTTCTATAATTATTTTAAGTTCATCTATAAGGCTACCAAAAACAGGCAATCTCTCCTGTTTATTCGGCAATGTCATTGCTTTTAATATTTCAACTACATTTTCCAAGGATTCTTTATGAAACTCGATTTCTACAACCCCATTTTCAACTTTGTATTTAATATTTAACACCTCCATTACAACTAGAGAAGTAGCGTAGACATCTCGTTCACGTAAGGATATTTGTTCATAATCAGGTGGATTATAGTTTTGGCAGTAATCCCTTGAACCATATTCGACAATGTCGATAAGAACCGGATATAATATTTCTTTTTTATCTTGAATAATAATTATATTTTCCGGTCTGATATCCCTATGATAAATCTCATGTTCGTGTAATTTTAGAACTGTGCCTATTAATTCAAGAGCGATGTTTACGCGTTGTTCTATAGATATAGATGTATCTAACTTGCCTAATTCCCATCCATCGTGATATTCTTGGACTATAAATAGGTTGTTCATTGAATCTATACCTAGGCCCAATATATTTGGTATATTTTTACTTTGAATAATTTTTAATTTTTCATGACTTGCAAAAAAATTGTATAGTTCTATACCTTGTTCAATTTCGTAAATATTCTGAATCGGCCAACTTTTAACAATCACCGGCATTTCTTTATCGAATGACCTATATATTAGAGCTGGCGGTGGTTGCTTTAATAGAACATTTGGCACATATTTTACCATAACTACTTCTTTTACTCTATATTTCTCAATTAAAAATGTGAAATCAACCTTATTAGCATCTTTTTCGCTAATATCATTTAAGGAATCTAACATTTCTCTCGCATTTGCAAATCGAGAGGACGGTTCCCAAGAAAGAGCTTTCTCAAACCATTCGTGATAATTTTCGAAAGTATTCTGTTCTGGTATATTCCAACAAAAAATACCTTCATCTTCTACCGGAGGTTTTGAAAATGCAATAATGTGACTAGCAACTCCAATTAAATATACATCTTGCCTAAAAGGATCTGTGTCTACTTCGGTCAGTTCATGTTCTGGTAATTTTATTCTATTTGATTTTAGTACAGGAAGTCGGCTACGTATTGTTTTAGCATTCGGGAGAGTCGATGACATAAAACCTGAAAAACTTATTTTTGTTTCGTTAACCCATAAACAATCTTGTCCCAAATCACGATGCGCTACATTTGCTTCATGAACATCTGCAAAATTTGATAATAGAAACTTAATAAGACTGATACGTTCTTCATCGTTTAGTGCGGTTTTATTTATGAATTGCGAAAGTCGATCCTGATTAATTGGCAAATCATATATCTCAGAATAAATTTCTTCTACTATATCAGCTTCTTGATAATTCTTTTGTTCAACAATTATCCTATTTTCAAAAAGTTCTGGCTTAATATCTTTAAGATATGCCAATACTAAACCCTCTCTTTCAACGATCTCGCGCCTTGCTTCCTGTGTATTTTGATCAATTGGAAGCGTATCCGTTGATAGATTCCAAAGCCTAAGTAAGGCCCTTGTATTCATATTAATATCTTGCACATTATATTCTTTATACAGTTTATTAGGATGGATATAAAGAGGTTCGCCAACTATTTTATGTTGTTGGTATGTTTGCTCTTGAGGTTTAAATAAATTTTTACCTAAAAAAAATTGATTAAATTCTTGTATATATGCAAATAATCCACCAATCTTTATTCCAGTCTTTATTCCAGGGAAATACTTATCATAATTATTTGGGATCTTTAAAAATTCATCTAAATTAAATACTGATTTTTTCTCTTTTTTGTGCAGGTTTCTTTTATCAGATGATCCTGTCAATACAACTAATCCATCAACAGGTATACTAGATATGAATTTAATTCTTGGCATAAGTCTACGAAGTTCACTATGTAAAATTTTAGCCTTCTTATCCATTGTGAGGACAGGTGATTTACCACGGAATTTACCATTTACAGACCAGGCTCTCCCATTACTTGTCAATTTACCATTCCAATCCTTTATTTCAATTGCAAGAATTCTGTCACCAGTAACAATTATTAAATCAAATTCTCGGCTTCCCCTTTGTTGTCTTAACAATTCTAGGGATGCATAGCCGAGCCATTTTTTGGGAAAGGCTTGTGAAATAGCATTTAACCCTTTTATTTCTCTATTGTGAATACCTTCCAAATTCAGAATTTGTATCTTCATTTTTGCCCCTATGAAGTATCTTTATTTCCCCAATGAATTTTTCGGTAAGTGTAATAATTATGACAAATTTAAAAAACGAACTATCTGTTAATAAAACCAGTAGCAATAATTAATCTGCTCCTTTTTTAAGCATTTGTTTCTAAAAGTTACTATTCATGTCCAAAGCTAATAAAGATATTTCACTCAGAGTTTGTAAAAAATCATCATTATGAAAATCTATGAGTAAGTGTGATAACTTGATGAATTGAAATCCCTTAAAGCTGATAGATATCGAATTGGACCTGTAAACATCAAGTCTTGATTTTTTTCAGATATCCGTTCCGTATCTCGGTGCTGGCATTTGTGATGATATATTGAAAGTACATCACGAAAATCGGACTTGTCAAAACATTTGATCTCTTGCCTTAGATGAAATCTGCTAAATTGACATGTATCAAATTCGGACTGTAAATATCAAGCTCAGATTATATTTCATGTAATCCATCCCATATTTCGTGCATCGTTCATTTTGAATACCTGGGAGATATCTGAGATTTTAACGAATTAATCAGCAGCCCGCCCCTTTGGATCCGCTGAATTTGCAAGTTGGGCCTCCAATGCTTTTTTAGATTTTTCTATTAGTCCATTAAAAAATTGCCGAATTAAATGTAAAGCAATAGAAACAAAGCCATCTAACAGAATTATTCGATTGTTTTTATCAATAAAAAGAGTCGGTTTACTATCACAATAGCTCTGTATTTCTTCTGGATTAGGATCAGTGTTTTTTCCCTCAGAGTGGACAATACAATTACGAATCCTTCTGAACATGTCCATTCTATTAATGTCATCTGAGATACGAGTAATATCAAACTTAGCATGTTCTTTAAGGTAATTTATAGAATTGCTTACAATATTAGTACGCGGTTTTTTATAGTCGATTGTAAGACTCATGATGTCCTTTAGCGTATGGCAAAGAGCGACTACATTCGCCTCAACTGTTGCCATTGCTGTGGTGAATAGCGCATATCTCTGTAATCGGGGAAATTCCTCTTGAAGCTGCAAAAAATCATTTTCATACCAACCATCAAGATAGTCTTTTTCATCCTGTGAGCGATTAGTTTTTTCCGCTTCAATTTTCTCAGCCAAAGCACTGCACTCATGTTTTATGGCCCCTTCGATTAATCTTGAAAGTTCCTTAAGGTTTGAAATGTCGTCTGATATTTTAAATTTTATCCGTAAGAATCTACGTGTATTTTCGTCAATGTACATATGCATATCTTCCTCAGCCCAACGGGCCGCGCGTAGCATCTCCATTGTGATGTTAACTGTTTTTTTTATTCAATTATTATCATATTGTAAGATGCAGATATTGTATCATCAATTGTCGATGCCATATTAATAGTATTGGCTATTGCGTTTTCGACCTCAATCCCGCTAATTAATTGCTGAGTGAAAAATTGATTAAATATGGGCATATTTTTATTTGCACTGATGGAAAACGCTATAACATCGGAAGAGATATCAGCTTTCGTAACTTCACCGGAATTATTTTTTTGCCATATAAAAAAATTACCTTCTTCATCTTTTCCGCTTATCATAATTGTTAAAGTCGGAAAAGGATGTGTCTCGAAGTCCTTATCACACCAATTAATTAATTCGTCTATCGATAATTCAGAATGTTGTTTTAATTTATCAAAATACCAAATGCCTGGTTCATGTCAGGGGCGATCTGAAAATGTATTAAATTCGGCAGTTTGAAAATGTTTTATTCTTAGCCTGTATTTTCTTCCCAAAGATTAGATTTAAAAACTTTTCTTATCTTCTTCCTTTTTCTTTTCCCGTTTTATTCTCGAAACGACAAATATCATTTTTTCCCATAACATTGGCAATCAGGAGGACGATTGCCGATGACAGGAATCAAGAGGAAAAAGTGTTGTAGTTGCAAAGATTTGTTCATACCGGACCCTCGCAATGCCAAACGTCAGAAATATTGCCGTAAAGCCGAATGCCGCAAAGCCAGCAAAGCGGCAAGCCAGAAACGTTGGTTGCAAAAGCCAGAGAACCAGGGATACTTTTCCGGGCCGGAAAACGTAACGCGAGTTCAGCTATGGCGGGAGGCCAACCCGGGATACTGGCGCGGGAAGCGCAAAAATAACAAAGATGCGTTACAAGACCCCTTAAATCCGCAACCTATTGAAAATAAAACTGATAATGTCGAATTTGCACACGATGCGTTACAAGATTTCTTAATTGCACAATCTCCTGTTTTACTTGGATTAATCGCCAATTTTACCGGAAATGCGTTGCAAGATAACATGGTAATGACCCTCCAGCGTCTGCAAAAATTGGATAGGGATATAAGGGACGTCCATAACTAAGTAAATAACTTATTTATGTAATTGGTATT
>CAZBOB010000176.1:0-7229 GCA_964492995.1 uncultured Desulfobacteraceae bacterium
CCCCATCGGTGACCAAACCGGCAAGAGGTGACAACTACCCTAACACAGGGGGATAATCAATTAATTGACGTAAATTAGTCAAAGAAATACTTTTTGAGTTACCCTTGGCTTCTACAGGATATTCAATATCTTTATAAACAAGACAATACTCTTCATCTGAATATTTTGCAGGCTCTACCTCAGCTCCTAATTCTATAAGGCACTTTTTGAAAATATTCTCTAAATCCATACCGTCACTGTAAAGCAATTTTTTGTAATCCTCTACCTCCTTTTTTTTATCTTCTACCTCTTTAACTTTGGTTTGGATATTTTCAATTTTATCTGAAAGACTTTTTAATTCTAATTCATAATCTTCAATAAAAGGCATTTTGACTTCTGAAGTCCAATCAGGCGGTAACGGAACTTGAGGTTTTCCTATTAAATCCTCAAGTAATAAATTTATAGCGTTTTTTGATTCAAGTTCTTCAATTAATGGAAGTAGGACAATTTCTCCGAAGGTTCTATCTGGCTCATCGGGATAAACATACGTTGTCCTCGAACTGTATGGAGTAGTCTTTTTTCTTCTATAAAAAACCTGAAAAGAAATCGTTCCTGATAGCATTTTACCATATCTATTAGTAATTAATATGTTAGATGGAAGTTCATAATTTGTTTCATTAGGACTTCCTATGATTCTTGTAAATCCCTCTTTAAGAAATCCTATAGGTATAAAGAAATAGTAATCCCATTTTTTAAATTTGGAGAAATACTTACGGAACCTGCGTGTTATAAATTTAATTGTAGTACCCGATTCAGGTCTAATGCCTATCGCTACAGGACACCAACAGTAATTGTTATACGAATTTGGGTATTTGTTAGGTCTTTTAACGACTCTTTTAAAATCTGATATAATTAAAAGAACCCCATTTGAAGCAAGAAATCTTGTGAACAATGTGTGAAAGGCATCTATTCGTTCGGATGAAACATTTTCCAAGAACTCATCCGTTAAAGAACGAACGTTTACAATGACGATGTCGTAATCAACAATATTGGGAAGTGGTTCAAATTTCCATTCAACACAATCCACATATTGATGGCCCGCTGAACCTATTACAAGATATTTCTTTTGAGGCAAAATATTCTCCCTAACAATATAATATTAAACTAATATTTTTTTTATCAAATATTTAAGTCTGATGTCAAATAATATCAATCCCAAAGCCCCCGGAGCTGATCTTAAATCTCTTGTTCTGTCACCCTTCGTTCGATGCGTTAAAAACCTACGAAGTGTTACAAGCGTTTATGATCCGTCTGACAGTGTTCGCTTTCCATGATTCTTTACCTTGCTTAGTTTTGATGCCATACTTTTCAAGATTTTCACATATCGCTTGTAAAGTTAACCCTTGCTCTTTCCAATTTTTCATCATGGTTATAACACTTTGTTCTTGCTCGTTTGGAATATGCAGTCTACATAAAAGGGGACATTGTTAGGTGTCCCCTTTTTTTAACAGATTTTATTTAAATTAACTTTCTTCAAGGAATGAGATTTTGTAGCTTATCAAATTCTATTCTTCTTATCATCACATCCGTTGAAACGTCGAAAATCGGTGCCAAAAGAGAAGCCATCTTGTCCAGACTAACGCTTATATATGATTCTCTTGGAAATCCTTGGCTCATCGCCTTATCAATCATAGGTTGTAACTCCGGTAGTTTTTCCTTAAAAAGTGGCTTTAAATGATGACGCGGGACAAGGACTAGGCCACCGAACGCATATCCTTGGAATTCAAGCCTTGAATAATCATCATGGTCTATTTGATCTTGGAATTCCTGCCAACGTGAAATTGAGTCAAATTCAAACATTCTGATATATTTTTCATGAAGAAAAATATGGCCACATTCGTGGGCCAATGTGAATCTGAATCGTGTAGGCCGGCGTTTGTAAATGAAATCATCTACATAAATAGTTGACAGATCGCATGCAGTTCCCCCGTCTATATCAAAGACATCTAAAAGTCCCGGAGTAGGAACTATGTCTACTTTTAATCCGAATTCGGCGATTTCCTCGATCGGAACTGGTATGTCTTTCTCGCAACCAAATTTAACGAGAAAATCATAGGCTTTTATTGCAATTTCATCATATGGTAGAAACTCAACATTCAACTGAATCATTAAGCCCTCCGGATTAGTTCCACTAACTCATCAAGTTGCTCTTTTGGCACTTTCTGACCCCGAAGTGTTCTAAAAATAAAAGGCAGTTTTTCAACCAAGTTTTCGTCTTTCATAACGTCCATTGGTATTTTTCCTGAACAGGTAGCCGCATAATCAAAAAAATTATACCAATCATCACTCCCTTCTTCGATTTTTAAATATGATGCGTATTTTTCTAATAGCTCACGAGAGCTGGGCGGATGTGCTTTCCCTCTTTCGAGCTTACTTATGTTACCGGGGTCTAAATTGTTCTCTAAACAAAACTGACGGAGTGTGAGGCCTCTCTTTTGTCTTAATTCCTTAAAGAACTTTCCAAACATGGTAAAGTCCTTCATTGTTGCCATTTCTTACCTCCAATCTTTTTGACTGCTTACCTCCTTTGAGCCTTTTTTTTCGGCTTTTCTCGACCTCTAATAACCGTCTATTTGTTTCACCTCCTTTCTTTTTTACTCTGAGCTTGACGATGAAAATAATTCTCTACGAAAACACCTATGTTTATAGTGTTGTAAAATATTTACAACACTATTTATGCTATGTCAACCTAAAATTAAAAAAAAATATAGATTTTCCCGGTTCATTTACCAAAACCTTTATAAATCCCCATTAACAAATATTTATACATGAAAAAGAAAATGGTTCCAAAGAACCTGAAGATCCGAAAGGACCAGGACGATTGGCTGAAAAATAGGGGAGGGCACATAAATCTCAGTGGCCTGTTGCAGAAGGCTATAGATGAGGAGAGGGGAAAGGATGACTAAGAAAAAACCATTTTCAGAAGCGCAGAGAAAGGAGATAAAAAAATTAATAAGCAAACAGGTGTAGTTTTTCACAATTTATGTAGCCAGTTTAATTATGTTGTGAGATTTAATTCCCCATAATTTCATTCCCATCTGATTCCTTCCTTAAAATTTTAAAGATCAATATAATTCATTTCATTCACGCATCATATCAGACCTAACAGCATTCACCCTAAATAACCTTTTAAAATATTGTAGCATCGTATTCTCTTATATTGCCAAAGGAGAAGACGATGTCAAAGACACCTACCCGCAAGCGCCCCTGCCGGATATGTAGACGCTGGTTCCTGCCCAACCCTAGATTAAAAGAAAGGCAGATGACCTGTGGCCGAGTTAAATGTCAAAGAGAATGGCATAAGAAAAAGTGTGTCGAGTGGAACATAAAAAACCGCGATTACTTTAAAACCAATTATCTTCAGAAAAAGATCGACACCGCTACACAATGCAGGGGTGATCCAGAAGCAACATTGCGTGAAAAGCACCTCGTTAAGGTACCGGCAAGCAGGGTGAATACAGGGATGCCGCTTGAATATATTAAAGAGGTGATCGGTGTTCAGCTGGTTATCATTCATGAGTATTTGGCCCAACTACTCGATCGGCGCTGGCACAAAAAGTTCTATGCACATCATCCTTTCAATACCGGGCCGACCTGTCGACTACCCCAAAAAGCGTTTTCAAGAGGTGATACGAGCTTAATTGATTGTAATCATTAGACATGTTCACCGACTACTCCCTTTTTGATTTTAAGAGGCGATAAGGATGTAACGCATTGAATATAATGGATAACTCAACCGACTACTCTGTATAGGTTTTTAAGAGGCGATCGACATTAAAGCATCGAATTTTGTAGATTAGGCAAAAGGAGTCAGTCATGATCAAGAAAAAGGTTCTCAATCCGAAAAGGGTCCGGCAAATCAACGGCGGTTTTAGCTTTATCCCCCACCGGTTTGTATTGGATGGATTCTTAGCTGCTTTGAGGCAGAAAGAACTGCTTTTATACCTCTTTCTGGTTCTGGTATCGGATCGGAACGGTCTTTCTTTTTACAGCTATGACACCATCTGCACGCTGCTTGAACTGGGCCTTGACGAATATATAGCATCCCGGGACAGCCTGATCGAAAAAGATCTGATCGCCTTTGACGGCAGCCTATTCCAGGTACTTGACCTGCCGCAAAAACGACCGGGTCGCCAGAAAAAAGAGGTTCGATCGCCTGTTGAAAAGCTTATCCAACAGACCGTTAAGGGTTTTTAGGATGATTGATGATAAAACGATCGCAACAATTGAAAGGATCGAAGGACGGCTCAAGGAGATAGAATCGGTCGTCAATGTCCTGGACCAAGCCATTGAAAGCTACCTCCACTGGATGGGAGAAAACGGGTATGCAAAAAGAACCCGGAAAGAATATGCGCGGACGTTGAGACAGTTTAAGTTATTCATAAAGCAAAGAAAATGTACTTTTGAAGAGATTTTTACTCACGATACCCTCAGCAGATTTAGAAAGATAAAAAGGGCAACGCAGACGCATGCCATAACCGGGTTATCCCGGTATCTCTTTGAACAGGGCAAAATTACCCGTCATTTGAGAATGAAAGATCAAATCTTCAATTTACCGCAGATTTATGAGGAGTATCTTATCTATCATCAAAAAACCCATCAGACTTCCGACCGAAGGCTAAAGCATATCAAAATTGTTCTTATTGCCTTGCATGAGTTTCTTGAAAAACATCGGATCAGGGTTCGCAGCCTGACTATCGAAAAGATCGATGCGTTTCTGTCCGAGTATCTTGCGGATTATAAAGAGAACACTTGCGTGGCATACCGGAGCCGTCTTCGGGGGTTTTTGAGATATTTGTTTCATGAACGAAAACTGTTGCCAAGCAATCTGGCCCCGCTTATTGTCAGTGCGCCCCAGTTCTCCAAGGCCAAACCCCCTAATTTTTTGCGCCCTCATGAGTTGAAAATGCTGTTTGCCAGTCTGAAGCTCTCTTCGGCAAGCGACCTCAGAACCTATGTCATGGTTCATCTGGCATATACGCTGGGGCTGCGCCCCTGTGAGATCAGTTCAATGCGCTTGGATGATATTTTTTTCAAAGATGCAGAGCTTTGCATAAGGACTCGAAAAAATAAAAAGCCTGCCAGACTGCCGGTTCCCGAAGAGACCATTAAAGCCATTGCAGCCTATCTTGTCGGCGGCAGACCCAAAAGCAAACACAGGAGGGTATTCTTAACCCTTCAACCGCCCTACCGGCCAATGTCACAAAATGCGGTTACCCAAAACATCAATAATTGCATGAAAAAAATCGGCATACCATACAGTGCCTATTGTCTTCGGCACACATATGCTCAAAACCTTCTGGAAGCAGGGCTGTCCATCTATGAAATCAAAGAAATGATGGGGCATGACAGTATCGAGTCCACACGAAAATATCTTCATGTTCATATAAAGCTGATGCGAGAGGTTCTTTTTGATGAAACCCTTTGAAAGTTTTTTGGAACGAGAAATTGAAAAATACATTCTCTATCGACAATCACTGGGCTTTTCATTGCATCCCACGACATCGTATTTAAGAACGTTTGACCGGTATCTTGCAATGAGAAAAACAGAACCAACGATATTACAGCCGTTGTTTTTTCTTGAACTCAGAGCAGATCTTAAACTTGAATCGCGATCCGTCAACCGCGTACTCTCCACAACTCGGATGTTCTTCCGGTATCTTGTGCGAAAGGGGTTTTATACGGCAAACCCTGTCGAAGATATTCCACTTTTGCCGAAAAATGAGATCATCCCTTTCATCTTCTCCGAAAAACAAGTCGATTTTCTGCTGAAAACCGTTTTAAACGGTATCCGGAAAAATCAAAGATATTTTTTAAAAGATCTCACAGCATACATGGCGATTCTACTGCTCGCCCGGTGCGGCATGAGGATATCAGAACCCTTAAAAATGAAAGTCGATCACTACCGGTCAAAGGAAAAAACCCTTTATATTGAAAAAACCAAGTTTAAAAAAGACCGTCTGATCCCGCTCCCCATGTCCGTGGCAGTAGAGCTTGAAAACTATCTGGCTGTCCGAAAATCTATACTCGGAGGCCGTCGAAACTTATTTCTTCTCGCCAGTACCAAAGAAAAGAGGATAAATGACTACAGGGTTCGTTTAGTCTTCCATCAGGCAGTCAAAAATATAGGACTGGATCAATCCAGGCAGGTTATCGGCAACACCAACTTCAGTGCGCCCACTGTTCACAGCCTTCGTCACTCATTTGCCGTCAATACCTTAAAAAGAGTACAAGCACGGGGAAGATCCCCCCAGAATGCCCTGCCGGTTCTGGCTACTTATATGGGGCACTGTGAGTACAGGTATACGGTTAAATACCTGAAAATGATCGATGCAAAAAAGCGGAAACAGTTTTTGGATTTTTCTATCGAACAAAAAGAAAAGCGATGAACCTTAGCACATTAATCCATCAATTTTTTGATCAGTATCTGCCTCGAATAAAGGGCAGCAGCCGACAGACCATCAGGACTTATCGGGATACCTACACCCTTCTTCTCCCTTTTGCAGCAAAGTATCATGACGTTAAGATCAGATCGCTTAAGATCGGTCATCTCTCAAATGATCTGATCCTGGACTTCCTCGATTACCTTGAAAATGACCGCCACAACAAGACAGCGACCCGAAACCAGCGTCTGGCAACCATAAAATCGATGGCCAAAATGATCCGCTTTATGCACCCTGAAAGAAGCGCACTTGCCGAAAGAATCCTCAGTATACCCCAAAAGCGCTCCCAGAAACAGTTGATCGGCTTCCTGTATCCCAATGAAGTTTTTAATGTCTTTGAAGCTGTTGATCTTAAAACATGCTATGGGTTCCGTGACTATACGATCCTGAACCTGCTCTATGACTCAGGCGCCAGGGCCAGTGAAATGGCTTCACTTACCATTGACTTTTTTGATCCGGAAAATAACACACTTGCTATCCTGGGAAAGGGGAATCAGTATCGGCAAATCGAGCTTTTTCCAAAAACAGTCCAACTCATGAAAGCCTATCTCAAAAGATATCGTAAAAAACCAAACCCATTATATCAACGATACCTGTTCGTCAATCAGCGGGGGACGTCATTTACACGGCACGGCATCAATCGTATTTGTAAAAAATATCTTCGTCTGACGTTAAGTCCCAAACGGCTAATAGATATCAACCCGGCTCACAGCTTCCGGCATAATGCCGAGTTCCGGATTATGCCGA
>CAZBOB010000177.1:0-7197 GCA_964492995.1 uncultured Desulfobacteraceae bacterium
ATGGTTTTGCTGGTTTTACTTACAATTTTGGGCATATCGGCAACCCGGACATCATCCATTGAGGTGCAGATCGCTTCAAACGAAAGACAGGCCACTCAGAACCAGTACCAAGCAGAGGCAGGAGACCATTTTGCACTGGAAACAAGTGATACATGGATGACCAACGCCTTCCTGTCAGCCGCTGAGACGGCGGCTTTTGTTGATTCGTCGGTTATTCCGTCGCTTGCGGTAGACACAGATTCTGACGGTACGAATGACGTTAATATAGAGATTCGCTGTATTGAGATTACGGGCACACCGATCAGCCCTCCCCTTACCCTTAGTGCAGGCGCCAATGATTTGCCGTTGCAGAAACATATATCTCCTCCTCCGGTCGGCTCCGGGTATAGTTTAAAGAATTATGAAGTTCGCAGATATGGAATTACCGCAACTTCAACAAGCGGGAACTCACAGGTTCAAATAGGCGCATATAAGGTCTTTAATAAATATTAATTTTACTTTCTTAAATAATGATAAAAAAGTCTGATGTTTTTTATTTGTTTTAAAAAGGAGGATCAGCCATGAAAAGGTCCTTATTATTTGCATTGGCTCTGGTTTTTATTTTATCTTCCCCGCTTTGGGCTGATGATACCGACATTTACGGGGCGGCAAGCATCTCGGTTACCCCCAATATTCTGATTATTTTTGACACGTCGGGGAGCATGGGCACCGTGGATGTACCGGGGGAATACTATAATCCGGCCACAACCTATTCGGGCGCCTATACGAATAATTCGGTTTATCAAAAAGTTTGTGGATGGGGTTGCCACTATGAACTATTTGCAAGCGACATCAGTGACCTGAACTGTGCGGTTGTTAAGACGGCTTTGGAGACTTATGGGTACGATTTAGACGCTAGTATCAAGGATTCGGGCAGCGGATATACATGCGAAGGAACAGATAAAGATCTGTATCTGGGAAACTGGATCAACTATGATGAATCGGGAAGCGGTACTTTGAGGAGCAGAACCGAGGTGGCCAAGGAGGTCATTGAGACCGTTATCAATGACACGGGCGACGTGCGGTTCGGGCTCATGAGATTCAACAACAACAGTGGGGACGATCAGGGAGGATATATCATTTCTGAGTGTGGTACTGACAAAGCGACTTTAATTAGCCAACTGAACAGTCTTCCTGCTAACGGATTTACCCCTTTGGCCGAAACTCTGGCCGAGGCGGGTCTCTATTTTGCCGGTAAGAGAAGCTGGTATAATGGAAGTAGCGGAACCTACAATTCCACCTGTGATTCCAGTGGCAGCGGATGCTTTCAGTATACTAGCCCTATGCAGTATCGTTGCCAGAAGAACTATATCATCCTGATGACAGATGGCGCCTCCACCGAGGATCGAGATTCAAAACTTTCATCCGGCACCTATATCAACGGGGATACCATTGGTGATTATGATAATGACGGCAACGATCCGGGGAGTTATGCGTCTAATGGATCCGATTATCTGGACGATGTGGCCAAATATCTTTATGAAAACGATCTAAATTCTTCACTGGGCACCTCCGGAGATTCATTTGAGAAACAGAATATCATTACGTATACCATCGGCTTTCAAACAGATCAGGCACTGTTATCAGAGACGGCGTACAATGGCGGTGGGCTGTATTACACGGCAAACAGTATTTCAGGCCTCACCGCCGCCTTTGAGAAGATCATGACCGATATCGCGGATGTGAATGCGGTGTATGTCTCTCCGGTGGTACCGGTCAGCCGCATGAACCGAACCTTTGCCGGCAACTCTCTTTACGTGGGCTTTTTTAAACCACAGACCGACGGCAGATGGGCCGGCAATATCAAAAAGTACGGACTGGATAACCAAGGCAATATCGTCGATGCTAACGGGAATCCGGCCACACTATTGAATGGTGCCATCAAGGACAATGCCAGATCTTTCTGGTCTGTTTCTGCCGATGGTCCCAATGTGCTTGAAGGAGGCGTCGGCGCACTCCTCCTTGACCAGGCAAGCCGGAATCTTTATACCTATTTGGGATTACCAGTTGATGTTCCCGTCACGGATCTGACCAATTTAACCAACGCCTTCTCAACCGGCAACGGCGATATCACAGTCTCAATACTCGGCGTTTCCACCAGCACCGAAAGAGATAACGTGATCAATGACATACATGGCGCCGGCAGGAGTTGGATATTGGGAGATGTGCTCCATTCAAAACCATCGGTTGCGTACTATGATACGGACGGCAACGGTTCTTTGGACGAGTCTTTTATATTTTCGGGTGCCAATGACGGGGTCATGCATTGTTTTAAAGACAGTGACGGAAGTGAGGCATGGGGGTTTATACCGCCGGATCACCTCACACGGTTGCAACTACTGTCGGATGCGACGACCGACCATGACTATTTTGTGGACGGCGCCCCTGTAATATATGAATCGACCAACCAGAAGATTCTCTTTTTTGGGGAGCACCGGGGGGGAAATAACTATTATGCTCTCGATGTTACAACCTATAACGCGCCGAGCTATCTTTACAAGATAGAGTCAAATTTTCTGGCTACCAAAGATGGCGACGGCAATGGCAGTGATGATGGTGCGGACGCCACCCTGGGTCAGTCTTGGTCTACGCCTTCAACACATATGATCAAGACCTCAACGGGCTCAGATGATGTTTTTTTAATGAGCGGAGGCTATGACTCCAACCAGGACCTTGCCAGTCCGAACGCTTCCGATACCGTGGGAAGGGCCGTTTTTACAATTAAGGCTTCGGACGGGACAATCAGCAGCCTGAATGTTAATGCCGGATATTATACGGATATGACCCATTGTTTTGTAGATGTTTCGGGATTCGATACAAACGGTAACGGCTATACAAACCGGATTTATGCAGGGGATCTGGGGGGTAGTATTTTTGCTTTTGAGGATGACGATGGAAACGGCACCTGGAGCAGGAGGAAGTTTTTTTCGGCCTCGGCACATGACGGCATCCAAAGAAAGATCTTTTATTCGCCGGATGCGGTTTCCGAATCATTCGGAGGAACTCCTGGAGAGATGATCTTTTTTGGAACCGGAGACCGGGCTGATCCTGAAAAGACAACCGTTGTCAATCGCATCTATGCTATTAAAAACGACTGGGAAGATCCTGCTACGTTTACTACCATAACCGAATCTAACCTCACGGATGTTACCGACAACCTGATTGCACTTGGTACCGAACAGGAAAAAGTTGACGCTCGACAAGCGCTTTCGAATTCAAAAGGCTGGTTTATCCGACTGGAAAATCCGGGAGAAAAGGTTACATCTGCTGTGACGGTATTTAATGGTGTGCTCTATTTTACCACCTATACCCCCGACTCCGGCGGCGGCGGCGGTGGCAGTGATCCGTGTGTCGTTGTTTCCGGCAGAGGAGATGCTCGTCTCTATGCACTCAATTATAGAACCGGTGAAGCGGCTTTCGAATATAGCGATGAAACAGAGACGGATGGGGAAGGAAATGTTGTCACACGGGGCAAACATGATCGCAGCAAGGTTATCGGCACATCCATCGCATCGGCGCCGGTTATCGCGGTGTTCAGAGAAGGTCCACAGATTTATATCGGAGTTGAAGGCGGTGTTTTAACTGAAAATCCAAGTGTAACGTCTGCTTTAAATACTTATTATTGGCGCCAGATTGATTAATGTTTAACGGGTTAATGATTAACGGGAGGTTTTTATGAATTATACGAATATTTTTACAAAGACACTTTTTATTTGGATAGCTATCGGAATGGGAGTGCTTTTGCATCCAAATGATTCGGCTGCATCGTCAACGAAAAGCATCAATTTTGATCGTATGGAGCCTTTTGTAATTAATGCAGTTATTTCTGAGATTAATTTAAAAGAAGCATATTTGATTGTTGGTGAAAAAAAAGTATATCCGATTGAATTTAAACTTGGCGACAAGCAGTACAAAACCGCTTTTGTGAACCAAAGGGGCAATGCTTCTTATATTACTTCTTTGAGAACTTCCCTGTGGTTGGGAGAAAGGGTTCTTGTGAAAGGTTTCAAGTTATCGAACGGAGATATAATAGCCGGAATAATAAAGAAAATTTCATCCGGACATCGGTAAAAAAGCAGAAAGAAAAAATATTATCGATTATATTGAATCTTGGAAATGAGTTTGTTATTCAAAAAAAAATCTAAAATTATTACCATGGATGCAGGTGATAAGTTGCCCCATTGGAGAGTCTTTCTAAATGCCTTTGCTCCGGTCTATTTTTTATCTTTCTCTTTGTTGCGCTGTTATGTGGAGACCGAACTTCTGGCCGGAAAAAGCTTTTTTTCCTATTATGTCGCCCTGCATCATGTTCTCTGGAATGCCACTACAATTTTGATTATTATTCTGCTGATGAATCTTATTTTAAAAGCTCCTATAATGCGTTTGCTCTGGGTGATGTATGGAATTACGGTAATGGCGATTCCTCTTTTTTACGCAATGGTGACAGGAGAAAATTTACGACTTGAATATTTAAAAGGATCGTTTTCTGAAATTATAAGTTATGTTGCAACATTTTGTTGGACATATTCAAAAAATAGGCCTCTTACGATCGAATTGCTGGTTATCTTCTTTTCCATGTTTGCTGTTGGATATGCTTATACCAAAAGCTTTTCTCGAGCCCTGTTCCTTGCCGTGTCGGTTCACATTGTAGGAAACATCTTTGCAGTCCATTGGGTCGGTCCGATACCGTATGCCAAATCTGTTGTGTTATTCAAAACTCAATGGAGCCATCATCAATTCATGTCCGTATTCTGGCTTAATATGCTGACGGCTATGACCATATTTTTTATTTGGCGTGCAGGATGGTTTGGCGGGATGAAACGATCCTGGTTTTATGCGACCCTGGCCGCCGCGGCCGTATGGGTGGTTCAAGCCATCATTTTCAATGTTACCGGCTGGTTTAACAGACCCTTTGATCTCCTAATGTCCGGTCTGCCGGTAGTCACCCTTACCTTTTTATTGGTGAGGTTTTTCTCCTCTGAACGTGGAATGCTTTCCGGTTGGGCCTGGGCCGCCATGAGTATTGTTTTTTTAATGCAACTGGCCGTGATGGGACCCATTTATTTTCATAGCATGAAGCCGGATCTATCCTTGCTATAATATTTGTTACCGGAATACGGAGTTATGGTTTGACTGGCATGATCTCATACCTCCAATTGTGTCGCAGTGATGTCGCACTGATCGCTTTCTTTTCATACCTTGTTGGAGCGGAAATGGCCGGAGGCACGGATCTGTATGATGTTATCATTGCCCTTGCAGTTACCCTGATTTCAACGAATTTTATTTACAGCTTCAATTCCTGGACGGACTGGAAAATTGACAGGGTAAGTAAAGTTTACAGACCCATTCCTAGTGGAAAGATAAAACCTGCTCAGGCACTCATCTATTCCCTTGTGCTGCTCATCCTTTCTATTGTTTATCCTTTGTTTGTTTATAAGTCCTATGTTACGTTATCACTCTTTCTTTTTCTCCCGGCACTGGGGCTTTTATATTCTGCCAGGCCTATCCGCTTAAGGAGATACCCGTTTGCGGCAACGGTTATAATTAGTATGGGATTGATAACGCCCATCATGTTGGGGTATTTTATGAATACGTCAGATACCTGTCTGATTCCTTTTTTTGTGGTTTTGTTCCTGTTTTGTTTAAGTGTTGTTCCACTCAAGAAGATAGAAGAGGTGGATGAGGACGAAATGAATGGGTATGGCAACCTGTATTCAAGATTTGGTATCATGATTTTAATTTGGCCGTTAGGCGGCTTGTCACTGGTTCTTTTATTGCTGCTTTTTTGGACTACGGGATATTTATTAAAGACCTACCTGCTTGTCATAACCATCAGTTCGATGGGTTGTATCCTCGTATTCGGCGTTTTGAGGGAAAAGCTGTATCAACTATATCAAACAATTATTTATATAGTGGTCGTTGAAGGGGTAATTTTTTATCTGATATTGATGTTGATAAATTCGTAAAAAGTCAAAAAAGCAGAGGCGCTGTTATGCTCGCCCAATACACAGAGTTTACATGCAAACCATAAGAAAGCAGATCATTGAACTTTTGGATAAAAGAGAGATGAGTGCCAGAGAGATCTCACAGACCATAAGAATTCGGGAAAAAGAAGTCTATACGCATCTTTCTCATATTTCGCGTTCTGTAAATGCTCAGAGAAAAAAATTAATTATCATACCTGCCGAGTGTTTGGAATGCGGATTTGTTTTTGAAAAACGAAAGCGGTTTACCCGCCCGAGTCGTTGTCCTCATTGCAAAAGTGAACACATCCGGAATCCATTTTTTCGAATTGGATAGCCCAAAATTCTTGTGATGAATTTATCAGGGTTTTCAAGCGGCTCATTTTTTCTGATACCATTTGCCGCTTTGATCCTGAATCCATTGGCCCGGCTTTGCCTTATTCTCAATTCGCTTTGCCCGCCGTTTTCCAACCAGGTCAACCGATGTTCCCTGCTGCTTTGCTATGGCGGTGTATACTTGTTTGCGGTCGCTGTTTTCAGCATTAATCACATCTTTTTTTGCCTGTTTACCGCCTATAAATTCCAAATATCCTTTATTGTTTTCTCCGATGACACCTTCTGCTTTGAGTACTTTTATAACCGCCAGACGCTCTTTCATTCTTGCCTTGATTTTATCAGATCCGGCAAAGGCGGAAGCTCCGGTAATCAATATAATAGATAAAAAAAATGAAATCATTGTTATGAAAAATTTTGTTTTCATATCTTAATCTCCTGATTATTAATAAGAAAAAAGTTTTTATTTTTTCCCGGAAGGCGTTTCATCAGCCACTTCTTCGGCGTTATCGATATCGCCGAAAAAATCATCCAGAGCCTTATCCACCTTAACGTTAACATCTATTGTAATATGGATCGGCTTTATTTCCACCGGAGCGACTTCTACTTTATGCTGGGTACATGCCTGAGCAACAAAAATAAAAACCGCACATAATAAAACCGCCGCACTTTTTAACATAACCCGACTCCTTTAATAATTTTAGGTTATTTAACGTCTCAGATATTCTACAACTTTTTAAAAGTTACCTTTTTCGGCCCTTCCGCCTCACTCCTCTTGGCAGGAGGGCGGGCTTATCCGGTTTAGGATAAACGCATTTGATTTCGGTGCAGCGTAGCGACGGCGTGTTTCTCTTGGAAACCG